>JAKAAM010000012.1 GCA_021802325.1 Nitrospirota bacterium | reverse complement strand
GCCCGCAACATCTCGGCCTGGGAATTGTATTGAAGATTCTGCTTGATCGGCGCAAAGATCGGCACATTGATCTGGACTCCCACATACCAGCAGTTCAGACCGGAAAATCCGTAACAGGATTCCCCGCCCTCCGAACCCGTCAACTGGTAGTCGGGAAGAAATCCAAGCTTCGCGAGAGTCAGCTGGTGACGATTCAGATCCACAGTAGCGCGGGCCTGAAGAAGGTCAGGCCGGTTTTCGATGGCCCGGGCCTCGAGTTCCGACATGGGAACCGTCAACGGGTCCGGGTCCGGAACCGGTGCGATCCGGGTCTCGCGATCCATGGAAAACCCCAGAAGGGTATTCAACTGCTTTTTTGCGACCTCAAGCTGATATCGGGCCGAAAGCCTGTCGAGCCGAGCCTGAGAAAGGGCCACTCGGGCATTTACGACATCAAGAATCTGCACGGATCCGACAGAAAGCTTGGCCTTGGTGATCTCCAGCACCCGTCTGAGCCAAGTTTGGAGCTCATCATTTAACCGAAGGGTCTCCCGGGAAAGAAGCCATTGGTAGCAGGCCATCTCTGTCTGATTTCTGAGCTGCACCCGTTGCACACGGTAGGAATCATAGGCGATCTCGGTATTGTCTTTATTGACCTTGTATCCATAAAGAGCCTTGCCCGGAAAGAGAAAAGATTGGACAATGGCCCAGTTGCTTCCATTCGGATAGGGAAGCCCCACATTTTGGAGCCCCTGAAAAGAGCTCCCGTTCGCCAAAACATTCTGGCCGTTTCCCTGTTCCCCTCCGCCATATTCCCATTGAAGCAGAGGATCGGCCGGAGCCAGCGCCGTCTTTTCCAGATCCTTTGTTCCGATCCATGTCTTTTTAAAGGAAATCAGATTCGGATTTTTCTCCAGAGCGATTCTGACTGCATCATCAACGGTCATGGGGGGATCTGAAAGATCCTTCTTGCTTGGAGAGGAGTGGCTTTGCGCCTCTAATGCCAGGACAGTGTCCTCCCCCCATGAAGAGTGCAAAGAGGATGCAAGGAGGGTGGCTGCACTCATCAGGACCCCGGCAATTCTGAAGATTTTTTGCACTTTTTACTCCTAGAAGGGACAAAAGAGACAAAGTATCAAAAAGACAATATCAGCTCATCATCTTAGAATTCACGCGAATCTGTCAAGCCAATGAGGGAGTCCCCACTCTTCTCTCTATCGTTCTGCCTTCACCAAATTAACATTTGTTAACAACCCTCGTCGACTCTATCACCCGCTAAAACCGGGTGTCAATCAATTCCCCACGGGCTTTAGACTCTATCGAATCATGTGTCAATTTGAGAGGAGGGGTTTTCCGACAAAGATTTTCTCCGTATAATTCACAGGGCTAGCCATAAGCCACAAAATTTTTTCATGATTTTTTCTTGGACTCCGAGGATTTTTCGCAAGAGGAATCGACTCTCCCCACAAAGAGGGGCTAGCTGTCTTTTCCCGACAACGATTGAGGTGCCGAAATGACCTTCGATCCGAAGGAGTATCTTTCCCATATCGCCCGAGAAGCTGACCATCGGGCTGTTCCTGTCACCGCCGATCCCAGGGATACGACAGCCGTCCAAACGCTTCTGAGAATAGTGGACCATCTCAGGGGCGACAACGGGTGTCCCTTCGACCGAAAACAGACTCTTAAAGGATTGCTCTCCGATCTCAAGGATGAGGTTTACGAGTTAGAGGAGTCCCTTGAAGACGGCGATCTCCACAACCTCTCCCGAGAGATGGGAGACGTCTTTATCATCCTTTTTATGGCTCGGCGAATCCTCTGGGAGCAGACGACCGTATCTCTGGGAGAGATTCTCGATGGTGCCTCCCTGAAGATGGTCTCCCGACATCCCCACGTCTTTGAATCTCCCGACCCCGAAAAAAGCCTCGAAGCCATCTGGGAGACCTGGGAGGAAAAGAAACGGGCAGAAGCGGTTCATCAGGATCGCCGCTCCGTTCTCGATGGGATTCCCCGAACCATGCCGGCTCTTCAGGCGGCCTCCCGCCTGGGTCAAAAGGCAGGTCGCGTCGGATTTGACTGGACGTCGAATCTGTCCGTACTCGACAAGGTCGAGGAGGAATGCGCGGAAATTCGGGCCGCATTATCGGAAGGATCTGCCCGACTCACCGAGGAAATCGGAGACATGCTTTTCGCCATGGCTCAGTTTGCCCGACTTTCCGGCATTCGTCCGGAGGAGGCCCTCTCAGAGGCGAACAAAAAATTCAAGAGGAGATTCGCCTTCATGGAAGAGCAGGCGACCAGAGAAGAGAGAGCCCTTTCGTCCCTCACGCCTGAGGAGTGGGCAAGACTTTGGGAGAATGCCAAAAACAGATATGACCGATCTGAAGGAGATTGAGCATGGAACATCCGACCGCCCTTGTCACAGGGGCAACCTCGGGCATAGGTCTCTCTGTTGCCCGAGGGCTTCTCGAAAAGGGGTATTTCGTTCTCATGACGGGCCGCAACGAGGAGGCCCTTGACCAAGAAAAATCCAGGGCACGCTCCCGGGGAAGGTCGATAGAGACCCTTGTCTGCGACCTCTCCCGGCAAAAAGACGTTGAAACACTCATTGAAGTCACTCGCGCTGCCTTTCAGGATAAAGTCGACATCCTTGTAAACAATGCCGGTATCGCAACCTTTGCATCGATTGAAGAGACCACCCCCGAAGAGTTCGATCATATTATCTCTGTGAATCTCCGGTCCCCCTACCTTCTTTCACGGGCGATCCTTCCACTGATGAAAGCACAAAAGGAAGGGCTGATAGTCAACATCTCCTCCGTTGCAGGGATTGACGCCTGGTCCGGGACCTCCCTCTACTCCATGACAAAATTCGCTCTTCGGGGACTGACTGGATCTCTCCTAGCCGAAGGCGCCCCTTTTGGGGTCAAGGCCGTGGCCATCTGCCCCGGATATGTGGCAACACCCCTTGTCGCCGGAGCGCCAGTACGCCTTGAGGAGATGATCCAGCCCGAGGACATCCTGAAGACCATTCTCTATCTCAAAGACCTCTCCCCCGCCGCCGTCACGGGGGATATTGTCATGAAGCGCCTGGGAGGCCTCTAAAAGCCGACTTACGATAAGAATTAGGGGGAATTCAGGTGATCAAGGCGCTCATCAAAAAAATAGGTACAGGACCTTCCGGCCACCGAGACCTCTCTCACGACGAGGCACGGGAGGCCGCCGGAATTCTCCTCTCTCATCAGGCAACCCCAGCCCAAGTCGGAGCTCTTCTTTTGGGAATGCGCCTCAAGGGAGAAACGGCGAAAGAAATGTCTGGCTTCTTGACGGGGCTGAGAGAAAGGATCCGCCAGCAAGTTTCTGCCCAACCGAAAAAAGAATTTTTCCCCCGCCTCGATGTGGGTGAGCCTTACGACGGAAGAAGCCGATCGACATCCCATACTGTTTCCGCCGCGACGCTAGCAGGACGGGGGGGCCTTCGGATCTGCCTTCACGGTCTCTCGGGTGTTCCTGTCAAGATGGGGCCGGGTGTTCTGGAGGCGTGGAGCTCTCTGGAAAGGATGGAGGGTACGCTGGGGGTGACGGACAACGTCATTTGCCTTTCCCAGAGAACTTTCCTGCCGGAATTGGCGGACCTGCTCCCCATCCGACAAGAATTGGGGCTGAGAACACTTTGGAACACGGTAGAAAAGGCCGCCAACCCTTTGCAGGCCCCGGCCCAGATCATCGGGGTCTTCCACGAACCGATCGTTGCCAAGCTTCATGAGGCTCTCATGGCACAAGAGATCCCCCCCCAACGACTACTCTTCGTCGCAGGCGTTGAGGGCTCCACAGACCTTCACCCTCACCGGGAGACGATCTGTTACCTCTATGACCGGGAGGAATTCCCAAGCATCACGCCAATGACCATCCCGTCAGGCCTGAAAGGCCCCTCTCCCCCACATGACGAAACGACTCTCATTCGTCGCCAAGCCGCCCTCTTTCTCTTTGCCGCGGGGGTTACCTCTGACTTTCAAGAGGCCTTGGCCTCACTCTCCACCCCATCATGGAGCGACTGATGAACAAGATTCTTCCCGTCGACAAACTCGAGATTGGCATGGAAGTCGTCGCCGTCGACAAAAGCTGGCTTGAGACAAACATTCTCTTCCACCGATTCCGCATCCGGAGCCTCGATGATATCCAACGTCTTCGCGATAACGGAATCAAGAATGTGACGATTTTGATCAAAGACCCCATACACGACAAGACAGAAAAGGAGGCCCCCCTTTCTGTCGATGATGATCGGGATATTCCCAAGCTTCGCGCAATGGAGGTTCTCCCCCTTCCCACTCTTCGGGAATGGAACGCCCTGCACGACAAAACCATTGCGGTTCTTTCAAAAAGCTTTGATGATATCCGCATGGGAAGCGCCCTTGATGTGACTCCCCTTCGACAGCAGGTCATTGAGACCCTCGAAATGCTCGTCAAAGACCCTCGAAAGAATTCCTTTCTTGTAACTCTCTCGGAGATCGACGACGAGTCTTATGTCCACTCCACGAATACGATGATTCTTTCAATGGGGCTTGCCGCACAAAGTGGCGTTCCCAAGGAAGACATCCCCAAATGGGGGATGGCCGCCCTCCTGCATGATATCGGCAAGGCCCTCGTCCCACTTGAGATCCTCAAGAAACCTGGACGACTGGACCCACAGGAATGGGACACCATGAAACGACACCCAAAATTCGGTCACTCAATTCTCTCAAAGTCCAAGGACGATGTGGTGAGAGGAATTTGCACTACCGTGGCCATGGAGCACCACGAAAGAAAGGGTGGTGGAGGATATCCCTATGGTCTGGACCTTCCGGATCTTGATCCAGTCACCCGCTCGCTTATGGTCCTTGACATTTACGAAGCACTGACCGCCGGACGGGTTTACCGGTCTCCCCTCTCCCCGGCCAAGACTCTTTCCTATTTGCTAGAGAAGGAGCTTCACCGCCTCGATCCGCGGGCCATTGCCAACCTCGTCCAAATGGTGGGGATCTATCCTGTGGGATCCTTCGTCGAGCTTATGGATGGACGGATCGCCATGGTTTCGGCCTATGAAAACCCCGATACAAATTCCGGAGCGGTTGACCTCCTCGTTCTCTATTCCGCCCCGCAAAAAACCCTGGCGGAACCATTAGCCATCACCCTCCCCACCATCGATAGAACCTGTGTTCGCCAGACATTTCACCCGAGAGAACTGGGATTGTCCCCTGCAGACGTCGCCCGATACCTGGAGCTTACACCGGGAGACCATGCACACTGAGCCAATGGCTATTGCGTTTGACGAACCGAATCTTTCTCAAAAAAAAAGGAGAGCCCTCAAAATTTTGAGCTCTCCTTTCAACAAAAACAGAAAATTACTTACTTGATCTTTTTGACGATGACTTCCCAGTACCCGTCCTTCTTGTCCGTCTTGATGTACTCCTGCCCCACTTTCTGAATCCAGGCAGGAATATCCTTCGCCGATCCCTCATCGGTCGACAGAACTGCCAATACCGTTCCCACGGGTTTGAGCTGAATCGACTTAATCAGCTCCATCAGAGGGCCGGGACAAAAGAGTCCCCGTCCGTCCACAACCTCATCGACCTTCATGCCTGCATCATCTGCCATCGCTCATTTTCTCCCATTTTTGAATTGATCCTTTAAACAAATAAAACCTGCCCGCCCTCGGCATGCTGGAAGAATCCGGCCACGCCGAGAACTTCATCAAAGACAGGATGGAAGTGATCGAGCCCTTCCTCCAGAAGGTCGAGAGCCATCCCGCAGGCAAAGACCTTTAAAGAGCCCATCATCTTTCCTTGGGATAGGAGGTCATAGAACATGGGGGCATTTTTTGAGAGAAGCCTGCGACCAACCTCTCCTTCCACCCGAAAGGATTTTTTTTCGATTGTCTCCTTCCGGAAAGCGGTCACGGCATTCATGGTCACGAAAACCCGAACATCCATCTGACTCATGGCCGCCACCGAGGCCATGAGTCCAACTGCATGCAACTTCTCCAGGGCATCCGAAGCCAGCACGAACGAAACTTTTTCCATCGCGACTCCTTCCCGTCTCAAAAATGGACCACCATTCCCCCGCCGTTCGGGAGGGACCTTTTTATCCTAGACCATCCGTTCGAGGGGGACAAGCCAATGTTAGCGACTGACTTTCTGACTAAACACTGAGAAGATGCGTCCGAAAGTCGTCTCCCCGGATCGAACGATGAAAGAGAATTCCTTGAGCTTTCGTGCACCCATCGTCGACAAGCCACTTCTTGACATCCTCCCCTCCGTGAACAAAGGGGATGCCTTCCTGCCATCTCCCCTTTTAAAGACGGGGATGGATCGGCGGGCCTGAACAGTCAGGCCGCCGACACGGAGGTTTTTGCCTCCAAGCAGGCGCTATGGGCCTGCCCCGCCCTGAGAATGTTTTTGGCCGCATTGACGTCGGCGTTCTCCGCATGACCGCAGGAGACGCACCGGAACGTCTCCTGGTCCGGCCGGTTCTCCGTCGACACATGACCACAAGCGGAGCATGTCTGGCTTGTGTTACGGGGGGCGACCCGGATCAGGGGTCCTCCCCCGCCTCATCAGCTTGTAACTCCGATATCCTCCATTCAGGTCTGTTCAGTAACCTCCACCTTTAAGGCGGCAAGGGAGAATGGAGCTCTCATGGATGGGCCAGGGTGATTTTTCCGTGATTGCCGGAACAGTCTCCATTCTTTTCAGGCAGGGGAATCCCCTCTCCCCTTGGAACCAGCGAGGGAAGATGAAAGTTTTCCGTGACCGTCTCCAGAAGAGAGTAATGATTGGCAAAACAGGAGACGCGGGAGTGCCCTGGTCGTTTCGAATCAATCCAGAGAAGGGCCACTCGCCCCCCTCCATGCATACGGGAAGAAGAGGGAACAACAGCCGGGAGAGGAGGACCGCCCCAGGAAGAACGTGACCCGGACTCATCCCAAAGAACAAAAATCCAGAAACGGCCTTGACGAAATGATGGAGATCCCTCAATCAGGGGGATCCACTTCCCCAGAAATCTGTCTCCCTCCCTGAGAAGTTCCCGTCTGTTCATGTGGCAGGAGAAGGCGCCGTGCATGTCGTGACAGAGGTCGGGAGCCACAAAGGAAAATGCGGGAAGACGGTTCGACTCAAGATCCTCTTTCAGGCGAGAGAGAGGATGGACGCTCCGTCTCTCCGGACCTTTTCTGAGGCGAGAAAAAAGAAGAAAGGGATCATGCTTTTCGACATAGCGGCCAAACAGGCGGGGATATCGGCCTCCGCCAAAGCCATCATGAGGGAGCCCCTGCATATAGGCTGCCACGCTCAATCCGTGTCGGACCATTTCTTCCGGAAGGCTATCACCAGACACGCGAACCCTCGGATTATCTGTTTGGGGAAGCGGAGGATGGGCACCCAAAAGCGCAAGGTAATTGGGAAGGCTCGGGTGGGCAACGCTCCAGTAGTTCAGCAGGAGTTCCCCTGAAATGGCGTTGAAGAAGGGAAGGTCGGGATTCTTGTAGACCTCCCCAAAGCTTTTGTTCTCCATCACGATGACAACGACATGATCTGCGGGGGGAAGCGAGGCAGCACGCAGAGCTTTCGTCTCGACACCCAACAACAGACAAAAGGGCAGGATCCAGAAAAAGACTTCTTGTCCTTTCCGAATCATTCGATTTCGCCATTTCACAGGTCTTACTCCCAGTCCTTAAGGACAAGAAAGCGTTTGAACCAGTCATCAAAACCCTGCCCAGATGATTGTTCTCGCTGGTTTGGGATAATGTCGACCTTGGGTCTTTCATCGAGCGCCGCCATGAGCTCCCGACCGGACCACGCCTGAGAGGGAAACCAAAAGACACTAATTGTGAGAGCCACATCAGGACGGGTCGCAACGAATCTCCCCAAGACCTCTTGATAGCGAGTTTCAACCGCCTTTGCTCGTCCCACATCCTGGTCGGGGAAGAGGATCACAAGATTGTCGCCAACCTGGGCCAGAATATCCGACGGCCTCTTAGCCCGATCAAGAACTGTCTGGAGAAGATCCCGGTGGGCAGGATCCACCCGAACACCGAGAAGCACAAAGGGCCGGGGGGGATGGCGTGTAATCATCTCCTCCATCAGCGTCATGAAGCTTTCTTCCTCGAAAAGGCCCCTATGGACATCGTAGTGAGGGAGAAGCCCCAGAGACATCCGCTCCTCCCCCAAGGCATCACCAATATTTCGGACAATTTCCTCAAAATTGAGACGCACTGGCTTCATCCAGGTATCAAGCGTCGGCAGGGCAATCCCGATCCACCCCAAGACATGGATGTACCAGGTGAGGGGAAGCATGATCTCGTAACGGAAATTCTTTTCCGTATGCTCGATCAGGGCAGGCCGGGGCCCTGACTCTGAAATTTTTTTAAAAAACTGAACGTCTCCCATGGAGACATTCTCCTGATACATGCGGAGTTTTTCTTCTGGACCGTCGAACTGGAGATAGATTGGACGAGGACCGTCGTCGAGGGTCACTCCGTCGACAAGAAAGACCCGGTGATGCTTGAACGGAAGGTCTTCCCACTCCATGAGACGAGGAATCTCCGTCATCAGAACGTTCTGGTCGGCTTCGTCCAAGAGATGTCTTGCCACCGGAATCTGAATCTTTTCCCGAATCTTCAGAATTTCGGGATATTCCACCGCCTCAATCTGCTTTTCCGGAGGCATTCTGTCGAAAAAGGCAAGAAAGTAAAGCCCTGCAGGTTGGGGAAGGGTTCCGATAGGAAACCCCCACCAGATCAGTGTGCCCTGATCATTGGTCCCCCTGTAGTCCTTCCGGCGGAAAAGGTCTTCCTCATCAACCTCCGGACCGACCTTCGGCCCTCCACGGCTCGCAAGATGCTCCCTCAATGACCGCACAGGCATTCGGGACAGCGTCCGAGCCGGAAGTTTTGTCAGATGGACGAGGCCATCGTCGAACAGCACGATCTTGCCTGCCGAATCGGTCGCAAAACTTGTTACGACATTGGAGTTGATCCCATAGTCAAGGATCTTTTTCCAGGGGGAAAGATCTCGGATCGAGGCAATAAGGGAAACAAATCCCATCATCCGCCCCTTTTTTCGGAAGAAGGGTGAGACGAAGGTTCTATGGCGAAAAGTCCGTCAAGAACCGCCTCGTGAAGGGCCTCGCTCACTGTGGGGTGAGGGAAAACGGTTTCGGAGAGGCGGAAGAGGCCATCGGGAAGTCCAATGGCAAGAGCCATACCGGCCATCATCTCCGACAGATGAGGACCGATCCCATGCATACCGAGAACCCTCTTCGTCCTCTCCTCCACAACAACCTTGATGAATCCCCGGCGTTGGCCCATTGAGAGGGATCGCCCGTTGGCCAGAAGCGGGAACTTTCCCTCCCGGGGAGCATAGCCTTTCTTTTCAGCCTCTTCACGAGTCAGACCGATCGAGACAACTTCCGGATGTGTGTAGACCACACGAGGGATCAGCATTGGATCATAGGATGAAGGAGCGCGCCCCGCCATGGCCTCCACTGCAATCACAGCTTGCCGGCTCGCCTTGTGCGCCAAGAGAAGACCTCCGACCAAGTCTCCGGCAGCATAGATTCCTGGAACTTTCGTTTTTCCCTGAGGATCCACATCCAGAAAACCTCCCGGCCCCGGAGAGAGACCCACCGAATCAAGCCCCAGATTGTCAGCCATAGGAGCCCGGCCCACGGCAACAAGAACCGCATCGACACTCAGTGAAAAAGCATCATTGCCAACCCGGCCGGAAAGACTTGCCTTTCCCTGCATCTCCCCCCGGTGACGGACCAACGAAAGATCCTCGACCCCTGTTCTGATCGAGACAGACTTCTGCGACAGTTCCTTTTCCAGTGCGACACCTAGTTCAGGATCCTCCGTCGGAAGCAACCGCGACTCTCGTTCCAATAGAGTGGTCTCACAACCGAACGCCGAAAGGATTTCTGCAAACTCGCATCCGATTGCTCCTCCTCCTACAATCGCAAATCGACCTTCAAAGGTCTCCCTGCGAAGAAGTTCCGTACTGGAAAGGACAATCGTCTCGTCAAAAGGGAGGGAGGGAAGGCTGCGGGGTTTGGAGCCCGTCGCCAGAAGAACATTCCTGGCACGGTGGCGAACGGGGGAATCACCTTCCTCGAGAACATGGCCAGGTCCATCGAGTCGTCCCCGACTTTTTCGATAGGTCACCCCATGTTTCTTGAAAAGGAAGCCAATCCCACGAAAGAGCCGGTCGACCGTCGTCTTTCGGAAGGAATTCAACCGGACAGAATCAAGAGTCGGCCTCGAATAGGCAATGCCCATTTCCTGTCCTTCGTCTCCCATCCGGAGACGGGCACCCGTCTCGAGCAAGATCTTTGTCGGGATGCACCCCTGATGCAAACAGGTCCCGCCAAGTTCCCCAGGATCAAGGACAAGGACTCTCATGCCGATTTCTGACGCCCGAATCGCTCCGACATACCCGGCCGAACCAGCGCCGATTACAACAAGATCCCACTCTTCACTTTTTTCCATAATCAATTTTGTATAACCTCAATAAAAAAACAAATAAAACTCGGTGAGTTTTTGATACAGATAATACCAGAACACCGCAAACTCCGAAAGACGACACTCGCTCCTTGTCTAAAGAAGTTCCTCCTGTCATCAATATTTTGAAGCGAAACCACGGTGCATTTAGGAATTTTTCGATTGAGACTTATTGACAAATCTCATCTCACTAACCTACTATGTACCTGCGGGGTGGAGCAGCTCGGTAGCTCGTCGGGCTCATAACCCGAAGGTCACAGGTTCAAATCCTGTCCCCGCAACCATTCTACAGCCATTACCTTGACCATCATCCATCAACTCCAAAAAATCCCGCCTTCACATTTACATCTTAAGAATTTCCCATTTCCATAACGTCATGTCTCTTTCTCATTCATTCCACGTCTCCTCAAAGCGCATCTTCCGGATCTCCTGTAGCACGGTCGTTCGGTTCATCGGGGACCTCCTTTGCCCCCTTATTGAACCGGACAACTGTTGTGCTACAAAACCGGACAGATTATGAATCCTCTACACTTCCCCCTTGACACTCTTGACACCATATCTCACCCGGTATAACATTTGAACATGACAAATTCACATTTGTTAAAAATACTCGAGACGACAGGCTACTCTCCCGAAGAGCTGGGGCGAATGATTGGGCTATCGGGAATGACGTTGCGGCGCTGGACGAAAAAACCGCTCGACTTCCCGATTCCTCCGGTCTATGTTCCTGCCATCCGTGATACCTGTTATCGGCTGGTCTCCCAAGGTCTCCTCGATCCCGAGAGCCCCCATGTCAAGGCCATTCTTCTCTCCGGGCTCTCAAAGGGAGAGCATCATGCGGCGATCGTCAATCTAGGGCTTCCCTCGGATTTTGACACCAATCCAGCCATGAATGAAGACCGGATTCTCACAAGCCTTGTCGTCATCGGAGCCCAGGAAAAAAAACAGTCTGAGGTTGAGAGCAATCCGGAGAAGATTTCAAGATTCAAGGCCATGGGGGCGGAGTGGACCGAACGCATTTCGACACTTGTCTCGGTGATCCGGTCCCGCAAGATGAGCCTGACCGACAAGTTCATTGCTTATGGGGCGCTCTTTTATCTTTTGACCCCTATCGACTTCATTCCGGACAACATTCCCTTCCTGGGATTGTTTGACGACTTCGCCATCCTGGGATTTGCGGCAACCTACTATATGAAAATGCATCAAGGGGAAGCAGAAGGTCCGCAAGACCCTTCCCTATAGGGAAGGAGGACAGCAAAGCACCGAATCGGCATCACAATGACCAACCGCCAAGCTTAAAAAAGTTTTTTAACACGAAGGATATTTCAATGCTGAAAAGATTCTCTCTCATTCCTCTCGTAACCCTTGTTCTGTCCGGATGCGCCGCCACCACCGAGCCTCCCGTCCGAGCCTGGCTCTCCGAACAGAAGGCCTATGCCGAGATCAAGCAAGGCCATCTTGAACAGGCGGAAACGGATTTGAAAAAGGCGCTTCGGGACAATCCCACCGATCCAACCATTCTCAACAACATGGCCTTCATCCAGTTCAAGGAAGGGGAATTCCAGAAGGCCATCGGCTATCTTGAGCAGGCCCGGGCCCTTCGCTCAAACGACAACGACGAGCCCTACATCCTCAACGAAGCCCGGATCCTCATTTCCTCCCACCATTACCGCAAGGCCCTCACGCTTCTGTCTCTCATCGAGCCACGAACCAAGTGGCCTCACGGCTATCGAAAAATGCTGGCCAAGGCCCTGATTCACAACGGGAAAAATGCCAAGGCCCTGGCAATTCTCCTTGAGAAACATGATGAAGCCGGAATGATGACCCAGCCGACCACACATTAAGCCCTCTTTTCCGTCCCGGAGATTTTCCATGACCTTTCTTTTTCAAAAAAGACGCCCTTTTTTTGTCCTTCTCGGGATATTGAGCCTCTGTCTCATCACCCCCCCACTGGTTCGCGCCAGCTCCTCCGGGACCGGCACGGGCGACTTTTTTCTTCCCATGTCAGACGACGAGGAGATGGCCAAGGACTTTCAGGCCCTGGCGCCCCCCTTTCTCCCCTGGGGGCCCAATACGAGCGGCCCTTTCTTTACGGGAACCGCAGAGGTGGAGCCCATTGGCTCCTGGTACCTTGAACCCTTCGCCTACGATTACATCACTCCCGGAGTCTCCGCCTCCTCCCTGTACATGCCGATGCGTCTGGCGGTGGGGCTTGGCCACAATGTTGAACTCGATACCTTTCTCCCCCTCATCCAGAATTGGCAGGGAGTCGACCCCTCCCAGGGGATCGCCCACTCCGCCAGCCACTTCGGTGTGGGCAACACTCATTTTGAAATCAAGTGGCAGCTCACCAGCGACGACAATGTCTATCTTCCCTGGGCCCGACCGGCGATGGCACTCACCTTTGACTTCTGGGTTCCCTCCGGCCAGTACCAGAATCTCAATCCCCAGGACTACGGGGCCGACCAGCTCGGAAACGGCACCTACAACGAGGGAGTCATGTTTCTCCTCCGGAAACACGTCAAGCCCTTCATGGTCTACCTTCAGGTCGGAGACATCGTAGAAAACCCCTCGACCGTCGGAGCCGGCTACACCTTCAACAACGGCCTAACACAGCTGCCCTGGAACGAAGGGGCATTCCATATGGTTGACGGAAACATCACGTATTACTCCGGCGCCCTTGAGGATGTCCTCAATACCGAATGGGGGGCCGGCTGGCTCCTTGAGTTTTATGGCGAGACCCAGAGCGGCACCAATCTCTTCTTTGGAGCGGCAAATGCTCCGGCCTGGTCCTTCTTCTGGCTGGCGCCCGAACTCGAGCTGACATGGCCGCACACCCAGAAATTTGCAGCGACCTGGGGCGCGGGAGTGGCCCTTCCCGTCTATCAGTCAAACTACCCCCACACCTACACCCCAATGGGAACCGTCACCCTTTACTTTAATGGCCCCTTCGGGTACCGTGGCATGTAGTTTTCTACCCCTCTCAGGAGATCAGTCCATGCGTGGCTTCATGAAGCGTTTCCTCGACAAATACCCCACACTGGGAGCCTCTGTTATCCTTGTCTCCATTGTGGCCATCATTTTCATTGTGACAGCGGTTCTCGTTGTCTTGGGGAATGCCCTCCTCGGCCACCACTGACTCTCCTAATTCTTCCCGCGCCTTTTTCTGTCAATCAGTCGGGGGATCCTTGAAAATCCATGCCCCTCTTCTCTATGATTGAAAAAAGCCGAAATCGGCCCCCGATCAGAATCCCCCATTGACTCCGCACACCAAGACGAAAGACCGACCAAGGGATTTGTCAATGTCTTCTCTTCCTCCAAAAGATTCAGCTGGTCTTTTACCTCCTCTTCCGGAGAACTGGTCAAACATCTGCGAATCGGAGCCCTTGTCTTTTTCCGGGATGATCCAGCCGCACGGAGCCTTGGTCCAGGTCGATCTCACGGGAAGGATCACTCACGCAAGCGCCAACATAGGGAATCTGATTCCGGAGCTCCCCGAGCATTTTGGCAAGAAGCTCCCCGCTGATCTTCTCAGCCAAATGGGAATAACCCTCGACCAGATTCTCTCCTCCTCCGTCGGAGACAGGAGAGAGATTACGTCCATAAGACTGTCTGCCGGATCCGATTCGCTTGATGCCATCTTCACCCGCAACGGAGATGGGGTCCTGCTCGAACTATTCTTGTCGTCCCACTCCCAATCTCCGATCTCCCCAACTCTCACCACCCCTTTTCCCAAGGGCCTTTCTCCGGAAGCACTGAATCAGGAGCTTGTCTTTCGAATCCGGGCCGTCACGGGATACGACAGAGTGATGCTTTACGCCTTTCGGGACGACGGGGATGGAGAGGTTCTGGCGGAAAACCGCAATCCAGATAGCTACGGCACCTATCTGGGGCTTCGTTTCCCAGGGAGCGACATTCCCAGGATTGCGCGGGAACTCTACCTCAAAAATCCCTGGCGATTGATTCCCAATGCCCCGGCGGCCCCTCTCCCCATCCGATCCCTGACAGGACGTCCTCCCGATCTTTCCCTTTCAGATCTGAGGAGTGTCTCTCCGGTCCACGTGGCCTACCTTGCCAACATGGAGGTGCTGGCCTCTCTTTCCTTGCCTGTGATCGCAGCCAAGTCGCTCTGGGGGCTGGTGGCCTGCCACAGCCGGTCCCCCCGGACACTTGGTCTGGAGACCCTTTCCGCCGCACGCTCCATCGTCAAACACTACAATATGGCACTTCTCCAATCTCATGCCGAAGAGCGCATTCGAGCCATTGACGGTCTCGCTCACCGGCTCGCCCCCGTTCGGGAAATTCTCTCGAAAACAGACAACCCCGAGGACATTCTCTCTGTCAGCGCCACATCCCTTGCCACCCTCTTTAACGCCTGCGGACTTGTCTTCTTCCGCAACCATGCATTCACTTGCTGGGGGACGACTCCCTCCCTTCAAATCATTGAGAAGCTCCGTGACCTATTGGCTCCTCTAAGATCCGCCCCCCTCTGGCATACCGTGTCGCTTACCCAGACCTTTCCTGGAATCGCTCCTCTCCCGGTCGCCGGGCTGATGGCTCTCAAACTCCCGAAAAACTCCGAGTTCTGGATCTTCCGCCCCGAAACCATTCAAGAGATTGCCTGGGGAGGGAATCCCCACAAGCCTGTGGAGACTGACGCCTCGGGAACCGGAATCTCCCCCCGACAATCATTCGAACGATGGATAGAAAAACGAGTGGGGCAGAGCCTCCCCTGGAACAAGTTCGACACCCTTGCCGCTCTTCATCTCCTCCGAAACACCTCCCCCTCTCCGGGTTCCCTTTCATGAAGAGATCTCCCCTCCTTTCATGGCTCTCCCGGGAAACATCCCAGATGCACCGGCAGCTCGAGTCCACGCCATTGCTCTCCAAACTTCTGGACGACAGCATCTCCCTTGAGGAGGTCAGCGAAGTCCTCGATCGCTTTCTCTGGGCTTACCGCCCGATCGACAGGGCCCTTGAGGCCTCGCTCTCACGTTTTCTTCCGACCTATCGAACTCCCCTCCGGACGTCTCTCCTGATTGCCGATCTTGCGGCACTGGGACAACCGGTCCGAAAGCAGGGAACGATGACGTTTACCCCCCCATGCACCCTGCCTGAGATCCTGGGCATTCTCTATGTCACGGAAGGATCCACCCTGGGGGGCACCATGATTGCCGACAAGCTTGAGCAAAGCCTTGCACGAATTCCCCGTCAGGCACTTTCCTTCTTTTCACTCGGGGGAAGCGGGTCCCCCTCCCTTTGGGAAAAATTCCTCGTGATTTTTCCTTCAGATCCTGACTCCCATGATTTTTCCCAGGAGCTTCTCAGGGGAGCCACTCGAACTTTCCGCCACTTTCTTGACGCCTTTTCCTCTCGGGATTCAACAGCCAGGCCCGAAGATCCTCAAACGACTTGCCTCTCCGACCACCATCTTGCAGATTCCCTTTCACCGTAAACCGACGGGAGCCCCATGGCACAGTATGTCTTTACCATGAACCGGGTGGGAAAGATCGTCCCCCCCAAAAAGCAAATCCTCAAGGATATTTCACTTTCCTTCCTCCC
This sequence comes from Nitrospirota bacterium, assembly GCA_021802325.1. The sequence goes on along the minus strand of JAKAAM010000012.1, from coordinate 7,919 downwards.
AGGGGCCAAGATCGGAGTCCTGGGACTCAATGGCTCGGGGAAGTCCACCCTCCTGCGCATCATGGCGGGAATTGACACTGACATCCTCGGGGATGCCACCCCCATGCCGGGCATTCGCATTGGCTATCTTCCCCAAGAGCCGCAGCTCGACCCTTCAGCCACTGTCCGCTCCTGCGTCGAAGAGGGTCTCGGAGAAGTCTTCGATGCCCAGAAAAAACTCGATGCCGTATACGCAGCCTATGCGGAACCTGACGCAGACTTTGATGCCCTGGCCAAGGAGCAGGCCCGCCTTGAGGCCATCATTGCCACACAGGATGGCCATAACACAGGCCAGCAGATGGAGATCGCCGCCGATGCGCTCCGCCTGCCTCCCTGGGAAGCCGTGATCAAAACCCTTTCCGGCGGAGAGAAGCGTCGGGTTGCCCTTTGTCGTCTTCTGCTCTCAAACCCCGACATGCTTCTCCTCGACGAACCCACGAACCACCTTGACGCCGAATCGGTGGAGTGGCTGGAGCAGTTTCTCCAGAGCTTCCCCGGAACGGTGGTGGCCGTGACCCATGACCGCTACTTCCTTGACAACGCGGCGGAGTGGATTCTCGAACTCGATCGGGGAATGGGCATTCCCTGGAAAGGAAACTACAGCTCCTGGCTTGAGCAAAAGGAAGCCCGCCTTGAACTGGAATCACGACAGGAGTCGGCACGGATCAAGACGATGAAGCAGGAGCTCGAATGGGTCCGGCAGAACCCCAAGGGACGGCAGGCCAAGTCCAAGGCCCGCATGGCCCGGTTCGACGAGCTCTCCTCCCAGGAATACCAAAAGAGAAACGAGACCCAGGAAATCTTCATTCCCGTGGCGGACCGCCTGGGAGATAGCGTGATCGAGTTTTCCGGAGTCTCAAAGGGCTATGGCGACCGGCTGCTCATGGAGAATCTCTCCTTCATCGTCCCTCCGGGGGCCATTGTCGGCATTATCGGTCCAAACGGCGCAGGAAAGTCGACCCTTTTTCGCATGATCACCGGAAAGGAGTCCCCTGACTCGGGACATGTAAAGATCGGGCAATCGGTAAAACTGTCCTATGTGGACCAGTCTCGGGACGCGCTCTCCGGGAACAAAACCGTCTTCGAGGAGATCGCCGGCGGCTCAGAGGTTCTGACGGTCGGTCGCTTCGAGACCCCCTCCCGGGCTTACCTCGGACGCTTCAACTTCAAGGGCCCCGATCAGCAAAAGATGGTCGGAACCCTTTCAGGAGGGGAGCGGGGGCGCCTTCACCTGGCCAAGACATTGATTTCCGGGGGCAACGTCCTCCTTCTCGACGAACCCTCCAACGATCTTGATGTGGAAACCCTCCGGGCTTTGGAGGATGCTCTGCTCGAGTTTGCCGGTTCCGTCCTGGTCATCTCCCATGACCGGTGGTTTCTCGACAGGATTGCCACCCACATCCTGTCCTTCGAAGGTGAATCCCAGGTCACCTTCTTTTCCGGCAACTATCAGGAGTATGAAGCCGACAAGAAACGCCGTCTTGGTGCAGAGGGAGCCCGGCCCCACCGCATCCGGTACAAACCGATACGCCGATGAGCCGCCGACATTCCCTCACCCTTTGCCCACGGGAATGCCCCAAGGGTTATCTTCCGTGACACTATTTGGACGTTCGCCACGCGGAAAAGGACATTGGCACCCTGACCCCTCCGACCCCGAACGAACCCTCCGGGATCTTCTCGACCACCCGGAGATTCCCGCCGTGATCCTTTCGGGGCCTGCCGGCTCGGGAAAGACCACGCTGACGGCAAAGTTTCTTGTGGAGGTCATGGTCCGCGGGGGACAGGTGGCTGTCACGGCCCCGACCCACAAGGCCCTCCGGGTCCTTCGGGAGAGCCTTCGCTCCTCCGGTAGCGGCGCGACCTTTGCCACCCTCCACTCCCTTCTGGGACTTCGCCTCAGCGAGAAGGAAGACGGCACCTACGACCTCGCACCGGGAGCCTCTCCCGACCTCTCCCTCTTCGACTGGATCGTCGTCGACGAATGCTCCCTTGTGGGCCCAGAACTTCTGGAAACACTTGAACGTCAGAAGAAGCGATCCCGGATCCTCTTCGTGGGAGACCCTCACCAGCTCCCTCCGGTGAGCGCCGCACTTCTCGATACTCCTCCGGTCTTTGCCCTCCCGCTTCCGAGAATTGCCCTGACCCGTATCCACAGACAGGACAAAGATCACCCTCTTCATACCCTGACGCGACGGATCCTCGAGTGGGATCCGGCACGAGGCCGCCCGACTCTTCGGGATCTTCTGGGGGAATGGGAAGGCTCCCTCGGAGATCTCGATCTTCTCCCTTCGTCCCGGGAAGCCCTCTTCCGCATCGGCGGCAAGGACCAGGACATCCTGCTCTGGTCGCGTCGCATTGAAACCCAGGGGGACAACCTCCGGATTCTGGCCTATACAAACCGCCAGGTCGAACGCTACAACCGCCTTCTCTTCAAAAGCCACTATGGCGATTGCCCGACCCCTTTTGCCCCCAACGAGCGGGTCCTGGTCAACGAAACAACGGGAATTCGATCCATGGCAGGAGAGCTGACAGGCGTGGTGGCCGCGGGAGAGGAGGTGACGGTCCTTGAAATCTTCCCGGAGCGGCATCCCGACTATCCGGAGATTCCGGCCTTTCGTGTCTATCTTGAAGATGATTCGGGAGAGGAGTTTTCTTTTTTGGTTCCGGAAGACTCGTCGTCCCATCAGGCCGAGGTCGACAGGATTTTTCGGGAGGTGAGACGAATCAGAGAGAAAAAGGGACTCTTGGCAAAACAGGAATCCGCTCAGATGTCACGAGCGGCATGGAAGCTTAAACGCGCCTTTGCACCCCTTCGGCACAGCTATGCCACAACGGTCTTCAAGGCGCAGGGCAGTACCTTCGACTCGGTCATTGTCGACTGGCGCGACATGACCTACTTTCGGGATGATCGAACCTTCCTCCGGGGCCTCTACGTCGCCTGCACCCGGCCCCGCCACCAGCTCCTGCTCGCGGGGGCGATCTTATGACTCCACTTGGGACTCATGCTTTTTGTGAGTCTCAGGCGGACCCTCAGTCCTTCGGGACAAATCCAGCATCTCAAGAATCCGGACCTCCAGATCGGGGACACATCGGTGTCCCTTCATCACCAGGCTCAGATAAGCCGCAGATATCCCGACCTGTCTGGCCAAATCGCTCTGGGTCCATTCCCGCTGTACCAGCGCAATCCGGACTTTCTTGACCGTGTCCTTGTCCAAAAACTATAATCCGCAAAAGGGTTTTTTATTGTTCGAAAAGCCATTCCTTATACCAAAAAGGTATCTTAAGGTTGACTATAAACCAAAATGGAATAAAGGTCAAATGGGACCCGAAGGCCACCGGACAACGCATCCGGAACCTTCGGGGTCCCTTGACCCAATCCGAATTGGCAAAGCGCATCGGGTGCAAGCAGGTGGACATCTCCCGGGCCGAACGGGGGATCCGGCCCCCGTCCATCGAGCTTCTGCTGGCTCTGGCCCTCTCGTTCTCGGTCAGTGTCGACTACCTCCTCACCGGAGTTCAAGACGGTGTTGCCGCTGAAGCCTCTCCCGCATACGGAAACTCCTACGAACTTCTCTTCATCGGCAATCTCGACTCTCCTTCAAAGCGGGCCATCCGGCAGTTGGCCCGACTTCTTTCTTCGCGTTCTGCCTCCTGATTCTTCGACATCCCATAAACGATCCGGCTTCGTCTGCCAACAAGAAGGCTCCCTCTCAAGAGGAGGAAACCGCCGGGATGCTCTCTTCACGCTTCCTGTAGTGGCCGATCAACACCGCGGCAACCTCCGGGCGGGTCATCTCGGGAGGGGGAGGCAACCCATCACGGAGCATCTGACGGACCTTTGTTCCGGAGAGAAGAACATGGGAGCTCTCGTCATGTCCGCAGGTCTTGTGGGAAACCATTCCTTCGCAGGTTCGGCAGTAATAGGCGGTATCAAAGAAGATCGGGATGATCCCCAGTTCATCGAAGGAGAACTGGCGCAGAAGGGCATGGGCCTCGAAGGGACCGTAGTAGCTCCCCACTCCGGCATGGTCCCGACCCACGATAAAATGGGTGCAGCCATAGTTTTTTCTTACCAGTGCATGGAAGAGGGCCTCCCTGGGACCGGCATAGCGCATGGCTCCGGGAAAGACCCCCAGGACAACTCTTGTCCGGGGGTAATACCTCTCGAGAAGAACGTTGTAACAATCCATCCGAACGCGGGCAGGAACGTCATCTTCCTTGGTCTCGCCCACAAGGGGGTGAAGGAAGAGTCCATCGACAATCTCAAGCGAACACTTCTGGATATATTCGTGCGCCCGGTGAATGGGATTTCTTGTCTGAAACCCCACGACCGTCTGCCACCCCAGGGACTCGAAGCGGGCCCGGGATTCGGTCGGAGTCAGGGCAAGGGGGGCAAAGGGGCCCTCCGACCAGTCGTCGAATACGGTGACCTTGCCCCCGATGGCAAAGGGTCCGGGAAGGCGCCCGAGGGCGGCAACTCCGGGATGGGCGGGATCATTCGTCCGATAGACCTCCTGGGCTTCCCACTCAAGGTCCCTCCGAAAGATGTCCGAGACCGTCATGAGCCCCAGAAGACGATCGCTTGTGTCCAAAAGACGCACAACCTCTCCGATCCGAAGCCCCCGGGCCTCCTCCTCCCGAACCGGCAACACGATGGGAAGAGGGAAGACCAGACCATCCGGGAGCCTCATGCGATCAACGACCGAATGATAGGTCTTCTCATCCATGAAACCATCGAGCGGACTCACGGCCCCAATGGCAATGAGGCCCAAGTCCGAGATCTCTCGCGGAGAAAGCCGGATGGCCGGACGTGTCGCATAGGCTCTCGCCATTTCGGGACGGGCGGAGGCCGGGGAGAGTGCCGTAATCAACCGACCACCATGAGGAACAGAGAGGAACATCTTGAACTCCTTTAACAAGGATCACCGGTTTCGCCAACAATGGCCATGAAGGCTCCTCCCTATCTGGAATGGAAGGCTCAACACATGGCCAACCCCTTCATTTCTTCACTGTCTAGCCTTCGAGAAGCTCCTCCGGAACACGCGTGGCAAGCTCAAAGATCTGATCTTCTTTCCCGTCCACCTGCAGAGTCCAGCGAATGGACTCCCGTCTCAGGCGGGGGAAAAGACGAGCCCCCCGCCCCGCCAGCTCGTAGGGAAGAACCACATCCACCGCTCCCACGGGGCACATCTTCACGCAGGCATAGCAATCCCAGCAGTCAGCCTGCTCGCGCATCACAGCAAGGTTTCGCTCCTCGTCCATCCGAATGAGGTTCCCCGGACAGGCAATGACGCAACGAGCCTCCGGCAGCTTTTTGCATCCATGGCACAGCGTCTCAGATATGGCAATTCCCATCACAGTCTCCTTCGTTATGCGACTTTTTCAGGACTTCCCCACAGACGTCCCCGAGGTAACGATCGCCGACTCCCCGAGAGATTCCTGGAAGCCCTCGTCCTCCCAGGGAAGGATCTCACCGGAGAGGCTCCGGTGGATGATCCGGATCGTTCCCTCGTCCTCACGAATCGAATTGATAAAGTGTTCGTAACGCCGATCGGCATTCGGCCAGTCCTGGCGGCTCTGAAATCCCGGCCACCGGGTTTCGCGCCGAGCCAGAAGGTGTTCAACCAGAACCTGGGCCACATCCAGGCGATCCGCCACCTCATGGGCGCCCATCAGAGCGAAGGCGTCCTCGGCCTCTATCCGGCCAAGGTCCTGGCGGAGAAAATCGAGCTTCTTCTTTGCCATGAGAAGGCCGGCCTCATTCATGCGGTAGGAGGTCCTCAGCCCTCCGGCATACTCGTCCATAATCTTTTGCAGGCGGCTTTTGGCCTCATCCGGGCGAATTGAACCAGGCTTTACCTTGTCATTTTTCGACAGAAAGGAAAGGGTTCTCTGGAGGAGTGCCGCTTCCACAGACTTTCCCGGATGAGCAAGACCCTTTTTTTCCTCCCGAATCTCCCGAGAGGCGGCTCGCGCTGCAATGGCCCCTTCGGCGAAGCACCCGCTGACGAATTTGTATGGGGCCCCTCCCGCCACATCTCCTGCGGCAAAAAGGTTCGGAAGAGTGGTCCGCCGGTCGACATCAACCCAGTATCCAGCCTGACAATGCCCCCCTACGAGATAGGGCTCGGTTCCGCAAATTTCGACCGGCGTCCGCGTCAGATCGTCATTATTGGCCGCCCAGTAGAGAACCGTATTGGGATACATGTCGAGGTAGGCCTCATAGAGCCTTTTGAGATCGGCTGCTCCCAAATGCCGGGTATCCATGAAGCAGGGACCGTTTCCGGCCTCGATTTCCCTGAGCGGGGCCTCGAGTCGAAGAGGCGTCGGTGCCCCCTCTCCGCCCTTATCAGCCCACCGGAGCTTCATGAATTCCTCGCCTTTGGAGTTAACCTGGGGAGCCCCGAATCCTAACGCCAGGGTCCCGGTGGGGGCGATGGTATCCTTGGTCCGCAGGGCAATGAAGCGGTGTTCAAAGCTTGTCATCTCGGCTCCCGCCCTGATGCCGATGGCATACCCCGCCCCCGCATTGAAGGGGGAATACCACATCTTGTGGCGGGAGCGACCTTCATTGTTGGGCCGATAGAGCCCAGAGGCTCCTCCGGTCGCCACAATGGTCTTTTTTGCGGAGACCCTGATGGGCTCGCCACTTTTGAGGGAAAAGCCCACGGCCCCGTGGACGGCCCCCCCGATGGTGACCAGGTCGGTCACAACAACCCTGTCGAGAACCTCCGCTCCACTTCTTCTGACCTCACGCGCCAGGATCGGCTTGAGAGACTCTCCGTGGATCTTGATGTTCCAGCGACCACGAGGTGAATACTTCCCGTCGGGGTCCTTGACGATGGGAAGTCCCATCGCCTCGACCGTCGCCACCACCTCAGAAAAGAGCGCCGCCTGAGTCCTCACCAGATCCTCCCGAAGGATCCCCATGGCATCTTCCCGAACATACTCGACAAAGCTGTCGACCGTCTCTCCGGGGTTGATGTAGGCATTGATGGCATTCATCCCTCCGGCCAGGCAGCCGGAACGGTCAATATGAGCCTTATCAACCACTAAAACCTTCAGGTCGGGGTTTTCTCGACGGGCAATGATCGCCGCATAACATCCGGCCGTTCCCCCTCCGATAATGAGAAGATCGGTGTCGTAAACGGCAAAAGCGTTCGGGGTGGACATGAGGACCTCCTGTTTAAATTCATTAGATTACTAATTAAATAACATACATAAAAAGCAGGAGTCTGTCAAGCCTGCTCCCCGAGATACCTGCCGGCCTAAGATACGGCGTCAATCTGGACAGGCTCCGCAAGCATGTCTTGCCTATGCCCTCAGACTCACATGCAAACACTAAGGCCATGAAAAAAGATGGCAAGGAGAAAAGCCATGCGAACCAAGAAAAGGAGAGAGAATTTCCCCTGACAGGGTGGCGCGGGTGGGGAGCGAATTGACTGAAGGCAATGATTGGGATTGAGGCGTCTGAATGGCTGAGGGATTTCCCCATAAAACAAAAAACCCGGAACGGAATGTTCTTCCGAACCGGGCAAAAAGGCTAGTGTTTTTTTGGGCGACCGGTCTCCCCTGTAGGAGTGGAGAGGAGACGCTCAAGACCTGTCGAGCAACGACCACTCGACTGGTGAAGGGAAAGGTGCCTTACTGCTTGACGGAGGTGGCGTATCCCCAAGCAAAAATGATGGCAACGATTGCCAGAAAGCCCATCCACCCCATAAAGCTCGGATTCGTTCCGACCATCTTGTGAACGTCGTACATGTTGGCCCCCTTGCTCAATTCAAGGAAAATAGTTTATGATGAGAACGTCGATGCCTACCCAATATAGGCGGCAACGGATCCATTGTCAAGACCATTCCGTTCCCCTCCCCCGACCCTCC
>JAKAAM010000053.1 GCA_021802325.1 Nitrospirota bacterium | reverse complement strand
ATGAGTCGTGACAATATCGCCATCATTATTCCCAACTCCCATCTAATCGCCAATAAGGTGATCAACTGGAGCCATCGTGACAGAAAAACCCGAATGCACCTCAAGGTCGGAATCGGAATGGATGCCGACCGGCTTGATCATGCGGTCGATCTCCTTAAGGAGATCGCGAGTTCTCATCCCGAGGTTCTGAAAGATCCTCCCCCCGATGTCTGGTTTTCAGAATTTGGGCCCTCCTCTTTCAATCTTGAGGTGATTTACTGGATTGAGGACGGGACGCGCCGACACAATGTTCTTTCCGACCTCAACTTTGCGATTGCCCGTCGATTTGCACAAGAAGAAATCGTGCTTCCTTACCCGCATACGGTCGTCCTCCTCCCGGAAAAGTCTGCGGGAGCCTCCGCCGACCTTGCCGTCGGACCAAAGACTGACGCATAATAACAGGATGAAGATTGGCATACTCCTTTCCACACACCCCGACAAGAATGACGGTCCCCGAGTCCGGCATCTGGCTGAGACGGCGATGGCGAATTCCGATGAGGTTTATCTCTATCTCCTCGACGAGGGAGCTGGATTTCTCAAAGAAGACTGGATTCATCACCTTGTTGACCGGGGGGCGACAGTTTATACCTGTGCTTATGCAGCTCAAAACCGCCGCCTTTCCGACCCGGGAAAGACCACCTTTTGTGGCCTCGTCGTGTTGACGCAGGTCATGGAAGGCTGTGATCGATTTCTGGCCTTTGCCTAAAGAGACACCTGTGACCCTTCCCACACATCGAACCCTTCTTCTCATAAAAAGCAACCCGGACATTGATCCAAGGCCGGCGGAGGCCATACGATCAGCGCTGGGTCTGATTGCCGGGGAAATTCCTCTTTCAGTCTACTTTTTCCGGGAGAGCCGTCCGCTTCTGACCGCAACGACGGATGAACTTGAAGACTTCGCAGACGGGGAGATCCTCAAACGATTTCTTCCGACACTCTTGCAAATGGCCCAAAAGGTCTACTACGAACCCGTGGAAAAAGAAGACGCTCTTCCAAAGAACGCTTCTCCCCTGGCGTTACAAGAACTGGGAAGAATTCTTCCCGAATTTGATCATACGATCGTTTTCTAGGAGCCATATGCTCATTCTCTTGCGCACATCCCCAGACGATCGTCTCCGAGAGGTTATTGCCTCCATCCCCCCCGGCGAAGACCCGGCCATGTTAGTTTACCTCGAAGGAGCGCTCGACTCGGCTGGCCCCCCCCTGATTCTTCCCGATTACACCTTTGCACTAGACCCGGAGCCTCCCGCAGGAATGACTTCAATAACACAGAAAGATCTTCTTGGGATGATTCATACGCATCCCAAAATCCTCGTCCTTCCTTAAACTCCTTTACAAAACCTCTTCACCCATGACATCAAGGATGACATCCAGTGATTCTGGAGATGCAATGAAACAATCGGCTTGCTCCTCTTGTTTTTTGTCCATCTTCCCGCTATGATTTCTCGATGTTCTGCATTTGAGCCTGTCAATGGAGAGATGTCCGAGCGGCCGAAGGAGCACGACTGGAAATCGTGTAGGTGCCTAAAAAGCGCCTCGGGGGTTCAAATCCCCCTCTCTCCGCCATTTTCAGGCTGACTCCTCCCACGGGAGCGGTTCCCCCGAGAGCGGTCCGATGGGACTCCAGGCTCCGGGCAACGGGTTCCCGCAAACCCCGCCAGGTCCGGAAGGAAGCAACGGTAGCGGTGTATCACGTGTGCCCCGGATCCCCCTGGGGTCCCTTCGGTCCTCTTTCACCTCCTCGCCCTCTCCCGTTAGCATTGTCCCTACGGAGATCTCATGGCAAAGTTCGCCTCTCTCGCCCGCCTTTACCGTCCACGAACATTCTCCGACCTTATCGGACAGGAAGCCGTCGTTCGATCCCTGACACAAGGACTTTCCTCCGGCGTCATGACTCAGGCTTACCTGTTTTCAGGAGAGAGGGGTGTGGGAAAGACCACGGTGGCCCGCATCCTTGCCAAGGCCATAAACTGTCAGTCCGGGCCGACTGCCACCCCATGTCTTGAATGCTCTTCCTGCCTTGAAATTGCCGAGGGCCGTTCTCCCGATGTGACAGAGATGGATGGCGCTTCCCACACAGGAGTTGATGACGTCCGCACTCTTCGGGAAAGCCTTGTATACGCTCCCCTGACGAGCCGTTCACGCATCGTCATCATCGATGAAGTCCACATGCTCTCGACCTCAGCGTTTAACGCTCTTCTCAAGACCCTCGAAGAGCCGCCTCCTCATGTCGTCTTCATTCTTGCCACAACAGAGGCCCACAAGATTCCGGATACCGTCCTCTCCCGCTGTCAACATTTCAGGTTCCGCCTTCTGACAGTCTCCCAGATCAGCGATCGAATCCTCCATGTTTGCCGAAGTGAGAATATCTCTCTCAACCCCACCGTTACGGGAATGGTGGCACGAGCTGCTGAAGGAAGCTTGCGGGATGCATTATCCCTTCTCGACCAGCTTCTCCGGACAGGGGGAGAGTCACTCACTCCGGCCGATGTCGCAGACCTTCTGGGCGTCACGGATCACGCATTGGAAGAAAAGATGCTCGCAGCCATTCTTCTGGGTGACCTTTCTACCACGCTGAGAACGGCGCGTACAGCATTGGACACTGGTGTTGATCCCCGGGCTCAGGTTCGCTCTCTTGCCCGTCGTTTTCGAGACATCCTTCATAGCACTCTCGATGGGACACCTCTCGACAGTCCTGTTTATGGATGGATTCGTGAAAGTGTCCAATCCCTTCCCCTTGACCCTCCGCCCAACATTTTCTTTCTGGAACAGGCCCTTTCGGTCCTCGTCAGGGGAGAAGATGACCTAAGACGCTCCCCCCAACCCGCAATCACCTTTGAACTTCTTTTGGCCCGTCTCTGCCATCTTCGTGAGGTGCTTCCTCTTCCTGAGATTCTTGCCAAGATCGGCGTGGTGGCGGCAGGAACAGCACCCACTCCCGTTCGGTCGTTGGGACCAAAGTCACACAACAGTCCTCCCCCGTCCCCCCCTCCCACCGCAGAAATCCCCATTGAGGTCTTTCCCTCGCCCCCCGAAGAATCACCTCTCCCGCAAGCGAAGCCCCAGGAAATCCCTGCCCTTCATGATGACGGACCGCTGGACTTAAGAATCCCTGCGGACTGGCCACGGGCACTTTCCCGGCTTCCTCATGAAATGGCCGCACTCCTCGAGTCGGTCCGGACGCGAAAGGTTGAACAAAACACGCTCTATCTTGATACGGGAAATTCTTTCTTCAATACCCGTATACAGGCCAGCCGGGACCCCCTTGCGAAGGCACTTTCCCTTGCCATAAAATCCCCGGAGCCCCTGAGGATTGAAACCCCGACACTCCCCCGCAAGGGAACCTCTTCCGGACAAATGTCACCTGAAATTGCTTCCTCGGGAGACAAGCGAGAAGGCCGGAATCTTCCGCCTCTCGTTTCCGATGCAGTGTCCCTCTTTGGCTCCGAGGTTCTTGATGTTCGGTCACCCCAAATCGATCGTCCCCCGTCCCCTTCAGAGGAGAGCGAATAATGTTTGGACTTGATATTTTGAAGAAAGCCCAGGAATTTCAGGCAAACATGGAAAAAGCCAAAGAGGAGCTGGCCCGACTGACTGTGACAGAACAATCAGACAACGGGCTGGTTCAGATCCAGATGAACGGAAAGTTTGAGGTTCTCTCCCTCACCATCGATCCTTCCCTTTGTACCCAAGGAGAAGGTGTCCTGTCCCGCCAAATCATCTCGACCACCAATCGTGCCTCGGAAAAAGTCCGGGAAGAAGCCGCAAAACTTCTGGAGAGGGCCACCGGGATGGGCCCGGGAAACCCTCTAGCCTCTCTGGGGTTACCGGGGTTCTGATGGAGCGTCCACCACGTATGGGATCCTCCCTCTTCCCAGCCCCTTTTCAAGATCTCGTCGATCTCTTTCGCAGACTGCCTGGGATCGGAACGAAAACTGCGACGCGTCTAGCCTTCCATCTTCTGCAATCTTCGGAATCGGAGCGGCAGGAACTGTCGTCCGCCGTTTCGACCCTGAAAGAACGCCTTCTTCCCTGTTCGGAATGTCGAAATATCGTTGCCTCCCCTCCACCGGAATCACCCGAGGTTCCCCGGTGTGCCATTTGCTCAGATCCGGCCAGAGACTCGACGATCCTGATTGTTGTCGAAGACATTCAGACGCTTTATTCCATCGAAAAGAGTGGCGAATTCAGGGGCCGATATCATGTGCTTGAAGGAAGACTTTCCCCCCTTGAGGGCATTGACCCTGAAATGCTTCGCGTCAGAGAGCTTTTGCATCGTCTTGAAAATCCGGACATTCGTGAGGTTGTCCTGGCCACCTCTCCCACGACCGATGGTGAGGCCACTGCCCTTTATCTCTCCCGCCTTGTCAAGCCTCTCGGCATCCGCGTCAGCCGGATTGCCTTCGGTATCCCTGTCGGACTTGAGCTTGAGTACGTTGATGAGGTGACTCTCATGCGCGCCGTTGAGGGGCGTCACCCTTTCTAGAACCGTTTCCGATCCATCACTTTACCCGCGAGGTACGTTTGGACCCGATCGCACCATCAGAGCTTTCTGCCGAAATTGCCAAGCGTCGAACCTTTGCCATCATCAGCCATCCCGATGCTGGAAAGACAACCTTGACGGAGAAGCTTCTTCTTTATGGCGGAGCCATCCACTTGGCGGGGTCCATCAAGGCCCGAAAAGCCGCCCGATACGCGACAAGCGACTGGATGGAAATCGAGCGACAGCGTGGGATCAGCGTGACATCGAGTGCCTTGGTCTTTGACTACCGGGACCATACACTCAATATTCTTGACACTCCTGGCCACAAGGATTTCAGCGAAGACACCTTTCGCACCCTTGAGGCCGTGGATTCTGTGGTCATGCTTCTTGATGGTGCCAAGGGGATCGAACCCCAGACACTCAAACTCTTTGAAGTTGCACGCATGCGACAGCTTCCGATTGTCACCTTCATCAACAAAGTTGACCGCGAAGGGGTTGATCCTTTTGCCCTTTTGTCCGAGATAGAGCGGACTCTCGATATCAGGGCCATCCCCTTTGATTGGCCCATCGGAGCAGGATCCGCCTTTCGAGGAGTCTGGGATCTCTCTTCCGGCAAGGGCCACATCTACGAGGCCGTCGATCATGGAGGAGCCCGGGCCACCGATCGCATTCTCACGGGAGGGGACCCGGCACTTGAGTCCATTCTCGACACCCTCCCCGACAGGACCCTCTTTGAGGAAGAGGTCGCCCTTCTTTCCTTGGAAGACAACTCTTTCGATCAGAAGGACTTTCTCGCCGGAAGAGCCACACCCGTCTTCTTTGGAAGTGCGCTGAACAACTTCGGAATTGAAATTTTTCTCGATGCCTTTATCGGCCTCGCCCCCCCTCCCCGGGCCTACCCCTCCGACAAGGGCCCCATCCCCCCGGACTCTCCCTCTTTTTCCGGTTTTGTCTTCAAAATACAGGCCAACATGGATCCTCAGCATCGCGATCGTTTCGCCTTTATTCGTGTCTGCTCGGGGCGATTCGTCCGGGAGATGTCGGTCACCAATGCAACGACGGGAAAGGCGCTTCGCCTCTCGAAAACCATCCAGTTTTTAGGCCAAAAGCGCGAGCGGGTGGAAGAGGCCTGGCCTGGTGATATTATCGGCCTTCACGACCCCGGAGTCTTCCGTATCGGAGACACCCTTTGCGAAAAAGGACTCTTCCATTTCGAAGGGATCCCCTCCTTTTCGCCGGAACTCTTTGCCCGACTCATTCTTGAAGACCCACTGAAAAGGAAACACCTCAAGAAAGGGCTGGATCAACTTGCCGAAGAGGGAGCGATTCAGGTGTTTGCCCAAGATCCCCACGGGGAGAGAGACATGATTGTCGGCGCTGTTGGGGCCCTTCAACTGGAAGTCTTGAAATTTCGTCTCGAACACGAATATAACGTCAAGACTCGCCTTGAGCCAGTGGGATACGACCGGGCCCGGTGGATC
>JAKAAM010000011.1 GCA_021802325.1 Nitrospirota bacterium | reverse complement strand
TATTAGCAATTTCCTTAAAGAAATTACAAAACGTATGTTTGAGGTTGCTTATCGTGAAGAAAAAACTTAACACCCACCATCTGAAAGTAGTAGGCTATAGTTTAGTATGTCCATAATTTGACTGGTTGAGGTAAAGATTGGAGACAATCATTGGCTTTTGTGCGAAGAAAATGTTTTATCTCTTATCACCACGCGGATCAGGGTGAAGTCAGCAGGTTTGTTCGCACTTTTGATCATGATCGTGATGCATTCATTGCTCGCGGTCTTGGGCAAGAAATGTCAGAAGACATCATTGATAGTACTGATACTGATTATGTAATGAGTAGAATTCGGCAACTTTATCTAAAGGATTCTAGTGTCACAATAGTTATGCTTGGAATATGCACATGGGCGCGGAGATATGTGGATTGGGAAATACAATCATCTCTTCGACAAGGAGAATATACTACCCCGAACGGTCTTCTTGCTATAAGGCTTCCAAGCTATACTAATGGTGGGCAACGTTTTCCAGATAGGCTCAACATGAATCTAAGAGAGTCTGATCAACAAACGGATTGTTATGCTCGATGGATAGATTACCCGAGTACAACGGATCAATTGGTGAATGCGATTGAGGATGCATTTCAAAGGCGTGAATCGCATAGGAGATTGATTAATAATCCCCGTGATCGAATGAGCTATAACCGGCAGTGCTAGAATAAATTTTTGAATCGAGTAGGGTGATCTGAAGGATACACCTGGCCAATTACCCACTGTCTTTTATTTAAAAAATTAGTATTTGCACTCTCCATACTTTAGATTTTATAAATTGAATTAATTTGATCAAGAAATATATTTTGCCCCCCATAACTGGGGTGCCTGACTTTCAAGATTTTACATTTCGGCTTCAATCGCAACGCTGCCTTTTCAGCATCATTACCTATCGCAACTATTCGCTTAGGCTTCAATAATTCTACTAATCCTCTAAGCAATTCTTCTCCGGCTAATCTCTCCCTGGAATTGTGCGCGCGGTTGCTAAGTGGATTACCCGCCTCATATGGATGTAATGGAAAAACATTCCAAAGAAAGACATGATGTGTAATTTTTTCAAGAACACTCCAAATTACCTCCGCTGTTCTTTCCGAAACCGCTTGGCCTTTGGTTAATTGGCTTACCTCTATTCCCCATCTTGATACATGATGACTGAGATGGATATCGTCAGTAAGAGCTAATCCTGTTCGTCTGCCACCTTTATACCCTAAGTCCCTCCCAATCCATATTGAGTCGACCTCTACTGCGCTCGCGGCAATCAACAGGTTCTTTAAAAGGGTCCTTCTTTTTTGGGGAGCGTCATAAACATCATATATTTCACAACGATCTGAGTATGGGTTGAATGCGTTTTCGAACTCCAAATTACTTAATACTTTTACGAATGAGTTCGCATCCACATTATTCTCCTATAGGACGGTAGCTGATTTTTCTGTTTTTACGGTCTCCAACAACTAAACCTCCATTGTTCTTCCTTACTTGCCTAAAAACGGAATACCCTTGGAGGATTGCATCTTCCCATAATTTAAGAGGACATTGTTCTACCTCATATCCTTGAACAAATTTCTGAATGATTTTTAATACATCAAACGAAACGCTATCATGCCCCCTAAAAAATTCGAGCCCTTTTGAATAGGAAAAAAGCCAAGCTGCTAACCCTTCTTCAACGACAATTGCCCTTCCACCATCCTGAACTTCATCAATAGTAGGATCGCTTTTTCTTTTCTGTTTAATCAAACCTCTAAAAGTTGGTGACCAATGAAGGATTGCGGCAAATGCTAAATGGAAGACATCATGGAATCGATATCCATCTGGATCTTTGTTATTGTCAGTCAACGGGTCTCCGATAAAAACTCCATTCCATCTCATATAGGACTTTCCTTTTTCTCTTTGAACGATACGGATTTCAAAATTTCTGGGAAGCTGTTCTTCTTCTGGAAATTTGGCATCAAAATCAGGCAACAATTCGATTTTTGGAATAGAAAAACGGCCAATAACTTTTTCAAGATTTCTTTTTATTATATTTTTAAAAGAAAGACCGGTTAAATTTAATGATTGAAGATATAAACTAGCGAATTGAAAAAGATGTTCACTAATTCCCAGTGGCTCCTCAGATATTTTGAGTAATTGGGCTGCCTTCTGACCTAATTCAATTAATGAGGAATCTAAACTTTCTATTTGAGATTTAGTGATTTTCCCTGAAAATAGTTTGTTTTCAGAATTATCATTTGAAATATCAATTCCATCGACCATATTAATAAATATATCTTCTAGTTTGACCCCTAGACGCCGATTCAAAGCAGAAAAATACCAAAGCGCATCCCCAAATTCTTCTTCAACAGCCTCTTTGTATCCTGGATAAGCCTTTTTTTCCCGACGATATTTTTTAGATGCCGCCATAATACTTCCAACTTCGCCATAAAGCCCCAAAAGAATTGGAATAATCTCTTTATTTGAAAACCTATCAGTTTCGACAACTTTCCTTTCATACTCTTGAAGCAAACTCTCCCCTTTCAATTCATCTGTATTTTCTGGTTTTATATTGTCCATTATTGAATACCGTTTACATTGTTAGTATTATTAACTACTTATTTTTAAGCCCTTTCAGGATCAAATGGACACACTCATCAACAAAGGGCGATTCCATCAGGCGCCGGTATTCATCTTCATCAAGGCGGCAGCGCGACGCAAGGTCAGATACATTGTGGCTGCGTATATATGTTGGAATCGCATCGAAATCACAGCCATGGTCATGCGAACGCGCCAACTTCTGCAAATCCGAATACCCCTCATTATGAGATATTTGCCAGTTTTCAGTTAAAGTTTCGGGCACCCCAGAAGTCGTCGTTAAGAGTTTGCAAACATCCCCAACCACACCACCAAAGCCCCCAAGTAAAAAGATCGGCTTCTTTTCAGTCAGGGCTAATATTATTTCCTCCAAGACCCCTGGCATTTTTCCCTTATACATCGTAAGTCTTCCTCCGGCACAGATTCTGGCTGAAGATGAGGAAATCGATTTTTCCCGCATTTCAGTCAAACAGCGAGACCAGATATATGAGTTCTGGGAAGTATTAGGTGGCAGAAAAGTTCCTTTATCAATGCCGTCGGCCACATCATCAGGAATAACATGCTCTACAGTCTCCATGACTTGCCGGTATTTAGCCTTCCATGCAATCATTTCTCGATCAGATACATATAGAGGCCAAGCTAAATGATTTTCAACATGTGGCGCCGTTTCTCCTAGCCTGTCCTTTAGGATTCTAGCTTCATCAAGGATGAACTCCGTGAAGCCACCCGGTCGCAAATCTCCGCCATAGAGTAATGTTGCGGATCTTGCTAGTAAATGTCTGGAAAGGTCTTGTGCCAGCAGTATGAGGTGATCTGGATGAATATGGTTCGATGCGAAGCCTTGCCCTGGAACATCAGAAATCGAAATGCCAACTCTTTCATTAGAAAGACTGTCTCGTTCTGGAGGATTCCAAAGAGGTGTAAATGCTTGAACCCCTAATTCCACATGCCAATCCGCTTCTATCGAATATAAAGGCGGTTCGGGATAGCATATCTTTATCGCACCGGTCTTTTTAAAGTTAAGTACTTGCCTTATTTCTGGAGGTCGAGCAGTTAGCTCACAATCTTTACCAATCCACTCAGCGTTCTTGTATTCCTCAAGGGATTGCATTGAATAGTTATAACGAACTGTCTCGAGAATTGTCGTAGAAAGAATTCGCAAGATATCCTTTTCTAACAAGGAAACAGCTGATGTAATGTGGACACAGGGAACATTAGAGGCGGCCGGGAAAATTCGGTCTTCAAAATCATCGAGACAATTAACTACAACAACAGGGCGATTTTGTTGCTTTGCAAACAATATTTCGCGTTGACACCAATATCTGGAGGAATAAGAATCGGTTTCAATTGCGAGCAATGTTGAATCTTTAATGTGGTTTTCAATTTCTTGATCAAAATAATATCCGGGCGATATTTCGGTTGCATCAAAAAACTGATTCATGTTTGTATGATCAATAAATTGCTTTATTTTTTCCGAAAGGAGTTTGCCCGTATCTCCTGATTTTGAATGACTCAAAAATATCTTTATAGAAGACTCTACCCCTTTTTTTGCGGTTGGCCCTGTTCTAAAGCCAAAACGGTATATTTCGTGAGACAGGGCAACTAAAGCAAAGAGATCTCTGTTTTCGAAAGGCCAATCATTTGTTCTAATACAGTTCAAATTTTTCAGTGCACCTTCATGGCCATATCCTTCACTATCAATCGCAATTGGCACAATATGAGATGAAGACGAATGTGGCAAATCTTCGATGTAAATTCGCCATTCGTTCACTCCGACAGTATTTACGCTTGTAAAAACGAAAATAATATTATTTTTTGCCCAATTCTCAGGATAACCAGAAGGGACCTCACGACTGTTTTTGGAGCTAAAGAAAAAAAGCGGGATATTAAGGCCTCGCGAGAACGGCTTGTCCCTATCCCTAGCAAAATTCATTCTAATTGCATCAAGAATAGGAGTTACTTTCTCGGAGTCAGAGGGGTGGAAGATGAAGCTGATTGTCAAAGGCGGTGAGTACCCTGTGGTCATCAATTCTTCCTTTGTATTTTCTAGATTTGACTTCGTATCCCTTATCTATTGAATCTTCCCTGTACCTTGATCTACTCGTTGATGAGAGTCCATAAATTGACATGGGTCTGAAATCACCATATTTATAACGCTTCGATGTTTCGAAAATATAGAAGCGATTAAATCACTTGCTGCTTTTGAATTTGAGAGGGTTATTTTCATATAATTTCTAACCCTTCTATAGCCGATTGAATCCAAATCTACAGGTTGTGCTAAACCACCAAAGTATAAGAAATAATTCGAGATCAACACTTGGTCAGTTTTGCTAGTATCTCGATTTAAGTTCACAAGGTTTGGTAAGCCATCTAGATTGCTATGATGAGAGTCCTCTTGTATCCAGTTACCGTTTTCATCCTTGTGATATATGTTATCCCCTAGCATCTGGACTCTGCTTCCGTTACGCACAGGTTTTTTTAGTGAAAAACGATTACTACCCCAGTAATCCTGAAAACTGATTTTTTCCGATACTTTCATCAGGAGAATGCACTTTCTTTTCACACCCCGAAGAGGAGATCCGCCAATACCCATGATCCAGTCACCAACATTAGCTGATTTTCGAATGTCTGGCTTACATGTTGTCAGAGAGCAAAAGCCATGAAATGGGTTAGGAGCAAATCCGAAATCTCTGGTTATGGCATATACGTATAAATGGGAGTGTGGTTCTATCAACACAATATATTTCCGCCATCAGCCCTAGGGAATGGTGTTCCATCTGGGTATTGAAACTGACTCTTTCCATTCAGAGCATCAATTACAGAATCCGATCTCCATCCAACTATTGATGTGGCGTATTTTTTTAAATTTTTAGGAATTTCGACTTTATCCTTTAATCCATTCTCATAGACGCCAATTATGGGCTTACCGAGTTTGTGGGCTGCTTTTACTTCCCAATCAACCCAGGGACGTTGATGAGTTTCCTTTCCGATAATTACGATCACTTGGCTAGCCCATCGCATTTTCATTCGTAAAAGTCTCTCAATAGAAAGGTCGCTAACCTCGTTTTGATCAAGACGCTTCTGGTTTTCTGGTTTTACTCTAATTGAGCTATTTTTTAATTGATAACCCTTGCCAGATAACATACCTGTCAAACCATCCACGCTCGCATCATCCTTGTGATGATGACTTACAAATACGTTTTTAATTTGGTCAGTCATTAATTAACTCCAAAGAAAATATAAAAATCGAATATCAATCTTTTTCATCTTTGTTTTCCATCTCGGTGGATAATATAAAAAACAACCTCGGTGTGAGCTGTGTCCGATTAGTACCACTTGGAAATAATGTCTGTTGAATTCTCAAATTTTCAGATTTTCTCTTAATGGGGTACGAAATTCCGGTGTCCGTTTAGGTGTCCGTTCAGGGTCAAAAATGGTCACAATTATTCACACTCAAACAAATGAATAAATCTCTCCTAACGTATTTCCCGCTAACCAAAAATCACACTCATTAACTCTCCATCACACATCATCATAATCCTCATTTTTACCCTTGCCAAGGCGAGGGTTTCTGGTTCGAATCGTTTTTCAATTTTCATTGCTTTATCAGGTTTTGGTGATCTTTTAATCGTCAAAATTAAGGAATAGAAAGGGCGGGAGGATTTGGAAGGGGGATCGGACGACCTATTTCCCTTGCTGCTTCTATCCAGAGCTCAATGGCGGTTTCGACCTCTCGGAGAGCTGTTTCCCGGGTTTCTCCCCATGCGGAGCATCCTTCAAGTTCATGAACGAAGGCGATAAAACCCTTGTCCTCGTCGCTCCAGAAGACTTCGATCGTAAAATGGTCTTTCATGATCATCTCCCGAATTTTTCGATCATCTTTATCAGTTGTCTCGCCTGATACGAAGGGATTTTCCCATTCCGATTCTGAAAATTCAAGATTTCTTTGGTGTTTATTCGGGCAAAAACAACATGCGATCCCTTTCCGCCCTTTTTCTCAAATCCCAAGGACATGGCCACTATGCAAGCATCATCGAAGCGAACATCGAGAGGGTTGTTCCGGATCGACTCCAGAAGCTTTCCATGTTTACTCACTTCAGCAACTCCGCCAGATCCTCCGCTTTCAGATGAGTATAGCGCTTCAACATCTCCAATGTCTTGTGGCCAGTAATGGCCGCCACCTGCATCGGGTTGAGACCTTTCTCGAAGAACCGGCTCGTGGCTTCGTGACGGAGATCGTGAAAGGTGAGATCGACGAGATAGACTGGATCCGGTTTAATCTTCTTTTCTTCGCATTCCTTTTCGTAGGCGACACGAGCCCTGGAAAAAGCCCGTCGCCAAGCTACGGAAATGGCATGAGGCTTGACTCCCCAAACCTTTCCGTCGATTCTCCTGACAAGACTGGAGAGAATCGAACAGGCTTCGGGGGAGAGGGGAATCCTTCGTGGTTCAACCTTCGCCTCAGGAATCGTGAGGACCCTTTTTTTAAGATCGACATGAGCCCATTCCATTTTTGCGATCTCTTCTTGTCGCATGGCCGTTTCTATGGCAAACCGGGCAAGATCGGGTAAAACAGGAGATTCGGATACGGAGAGAATCCGGTCAACCTCACCCGGCTTAAGCCGCCGATCCCGGCCGGGGGGCATTTTCGGGGCCCGAATTTGTTTGACGGGATTGCCGAGACCTCCCATCCCCCATTCCTTGACCGCAATCGTAAAGACATGGGAGAGAATGGCAAGCTCATGACGGACAGTGTTAGGAGCCACTTCCTTGAGTCTGGCGTCGCGATAGGCCGCAATATCCTTTCCCTGGATTGAGGCGAGGGAACGATGCGCCAGGGAAGAGCGTTTCCAGATGCGCATCCTCATGGATTCCTGCTTGGCCCCCTTCTTGGTCGGGATTACCTCCCGCTCATAGCGGACAAGGGCTTCCTCGAGGGTCGTGTTCTCGGCTTCCTTGATCGAAACGAACAGGTTTCGGACCATCTCCGATTCGATGGTGGTCGCCCAGTCCTCCGCTTCTTTCCTTGTGTCGAAGGTCTTGGTTTGTCGGGGGTATCCCTGCTTGGTAATGATCGCCCGCCAGCTACCAGATCGTTTCTGATAGGTTGCCAATCGGTATCCCTCCGGAGTGAGTTTTGGATGTGATTACACCAAGATTACACCAAATGGTCAAAATAATCATAAATTAATTTTCGTAAATATAAAACAGGAAATGAATTTAACAAATTCATTTCCTGTTGTTTTTAAGGTTTCCTAAACCTTTGGCCGGGTGTTCAAATCACCCCGGGGGCACCATTCCTGATCATCGTAAGTCCATTAAATCGATCTTCGACTGACGAGGATTCCTCTCCATCGGCCAGATCCTGGTCGCAAACGAATTCCTTTCATTTCCATGATTTTCCCCATCTTATGGGCGGAGAAACGTTTGGGAGTTTGCTGCTTTACGACAAGCTCCCAAGTCAGACGCCGATATTTTAGGCTAAGCCTCTTTACTCTTTTGCATTCTTCCGAAAATCCGACAAACGATTTTTCGTTTTATGGAAAAATGACTGGACAGAAAAGGGAGCGTCCTGGAATTCCATGAGAATTCCTGTCCTGGGGCGGATCCTGATAGAGGGATGTTTAGGAGGGACGAGAAAAAAAGGGAGAGGTCGAAAAGACCTCTCCCTTTGCCATTCAGGCAAAAAACGGAATATGAATCGTCGATCAGGACTTGCTGCGAGATTGATTGTCGCCTTTTCCGAACATGTAAACCAGGAAGCCTACGCCTACCAAATATGTGAAAAGAACAAGAAAGATACTGATCGGGCTTGCTGAGGGTCCAAGTCCCATGTCGACCTCCCTTTCACGGATGGTTTCGCTTGTCCTCCGGTCCAATGCCGGGGGTTGTTTCATCATACATGACGGAATCCCTCTTGTCTTCATGTTTTTTTGAAAATCGTTTCTTTTTTGAAATATTTTTATTATTGTGAAACGAATTGGACTTATGAGCCAAATCCTATGGAAGAGAGCTCTGGGGGCTGTTATTATCGTTGGGCTGGAGACCGGGTCGTGGATGGTGCAGGCCGGGTCAGGGCTTCCAAAGCTCCGGATAGAGACGTTTCAAGGCGGCGAGCTTCGGAAGATCGTGATAGACGATGTAGGGGTAGGTTGGATGCTCTTCCAGGAAATTCTGGTGATAGTCTTCTGCAGGGTAAAAGATATCGAGGGGAAGGATCACGGTGGCGATGGGTCGCTTGAACAGGCCTGAACGGTCGAGCTGGTCGATATAGGCCTTCGCGACCCTCTGCTGTTCCTGGGTGACCGTAAAGATCGCGGACCGATACTGCGACCCGATGTCGGGTCCCTGGCGATTCACCTCCGTCGGATCATGGGCAACGGAGAAGAAAATCCGGAGAAGGGTTCCGAACGAGACGAGACCGGCATCGTAGGTGACTTCGACCGCCTCGGCATGGCCGGTGCGTCCTGTGCACACGATGTCGTAATGCGCCGTTTCGGCAGCTCCGCCCGCATAGCCGGATCGGACTTTCGTCACCCCCCGGACATGTTTGAATACGGCGTCGACTCCCCAGAAGCAGCCTCCGGCCAGAACGGCTTTCTGAAGCCCTTTGGAGGAGTCGTCCTCTTCGGGGACGGGGAAGGGACTGTCCGTCGCAGGGGGGGCACTGGAGCATCCGATGCCGGCCATAAGGAAAAGGGTGGTGGAGAGGACGGTGTGGGAGAGGCTCATGGGCGCGACCTTAATCCGGGGACACGGGAACGAAGTTGAGCGCGGCCATATTGATGCAGTACCGGAGACCCGTCGGCGGGGGACCGTCGTTGAAGACATGGCCAAGGTGGGCGTCACAGAGGGCGCAGAGGACCTCTGTGCGCCGCATGCCGTAGCTTGAGTCCTCTTTCAGCTGGATGTTCTCGGGCGCCAGGGGATCCCAGAAACTGGGCCACCCCGTTCCGGAGTCGAATTTTGCTTCGGAGGAAAAAAGGGCGGTGCCACAGCAAATGCACCGGTAAAGCCCCGATTCCTTCCGATCATATCCGGGAGCGGAAAAAGGCCGCTCGGTGGCATGCTTTCGCGTCACATCATAGGAGAGGGGGGAGAGAACCTTCTGCCATTGCAGATCATCGTGCACCTTTAGTTTCCTGACAGGGCCAATCCGTGTGCCGTTGTCGGAGAACGCGATGACCGTGACCAGACCGGACGGGGCGGAGGCGTCTGGGACCATGAAAAGAGACCTCATTTGCGTGGGTTGTCAGGTCATGAAAGGGGATTACCCTTCGTGACCAGGGAATCGTGTCTTGTTTCACGATAACCGGGCGCACTCTCCGAGGTCAAGGGAATCGGTCCCAGAAGCATGAAGCGGGGTACGGCCCTTGAAAAAGGAACAGACCGTCGAAAAATCGTCCCGATTCAAAAAAGAGCGAAGACAGTTTTATGTTTTCCGGGGGGCTCTTGAAGGCTTAATGACACGATGGGGCCGGCGATCGAAGAGGCTGGCTCGGAAAGATCAGAATGGCCTGCGGAAAAGTACGGATCCCGCCAAAAGGGCCAAAAGAAGGGAGGATGGGCCCCGAGCTCATCCCGGGAGTCCTTCATTGGGTGCCTCCGGCTCTCCCTGCATGCGCTTGTCGAGAAAGAGCGCTTTCCTGAGAAAACTCTCCCCGTCGATCTTTTCGTTGTTCAAGGCCATGGCAATCAGCTCTCCGCCGATCATCTCGGGGGAGAGGATCATGTCTGGCGAAACCGAGCGGATTCTCGAGAAACTGGCCCGGCTTCTTACGGAGACAATGGTCCGGGCCTTTGAGCCGATGTCTCGGGCGGCCAGGACTACAAAGGCGTTCTCCGCATCCTCTTCGAGAAGGGCCAGGATGGCCTGGGCCTCCTGGGCTCCGGCCTTCTTCAGGATTTCTCCGTCGGTGGGGTCTCCCACCACCTGATCCGCCTCTGCGAAGGGCGCCTCCTCCAGAAGATGGGGGACGATGAGTGTGACGGGAAGGTGCCGGGAGGAGAGCTCCTGAAAAACATGGCGGGCCAGACTCCCAGTCCCGACCAGGATGTAGTGGTTCTTGCGTGTCATTTTCCGCTTCTCCGGGATGAGAACCTTTTTGAGCCGTTCATTGATGAGGGGAATGAGGACGGACGATATGGAGGCGCTGAAGACGGTGATCCCGAAAATGACCAGGCTCACCACGAAAAGCCGGGCGTCGTCCGTCGTTGGGACGATATCTCCGTATCCCACCGTCGCCATGGTGATGACGGCAAAATAAAAGGCGGTGATCAGAGAGGTGATCGGAGGGGTGAAGCCCTTGCCCAGGATGAAGGATCCGAAGATCCCGTACCCCATGAGAAGAAGGATGCTGAGGAGGGAAAAAAAGGAACCGGTGGAGACGGTGGACTGATCGAAGGACTTTCGGGCGAGGAGGAGGCCTGCCAACAAGAGAAGAATGAATCCCAGATGGACAAAGGAAAGGGGGGTCTGCCTCAGGACGACCACGAGGGAGAGGGTGGAAAAAAGGACGGTGACCACCCAGGCGAATCGTGAGCGGAGAAGGAGTCCGATGGACATGAGAAGCTGGACCAGGCCGATGATCGTCTGGGGGACCCCACCCGGAATATGAAAGACAACCGGGAGATGGGCAAAGTCCTGGGCGGGGCCGAAGGTTTTGAGGTGAGTCTGGATAATGCGGATCTGGTCGAGAAGGGGGAGAACGTTCTTGAAGCCGTACAGACCCACGATGAAGGCCAGCAAGCCGTGGGGGAAGAACCATGACCCTCCGGGGGTTCTTCGGATGCGCCGCTCGAACCACTCCCGGATCCGAACGATTCTCCTTCTAATCACTGTTTCTCCCCTGTGGACCAATATTTGGTATCATAAGGCGACTGACCATCGGAAAAACGATAGACGATCCGGCATCTTGTGGCAAGGATTTCGACCGGATCTAGCGGAAAGGGTGAAATGTCATGCTCATGATTCTTCTCAGGCTCCTTGTGAACGCCCTGATCATCTTTGCCGTATCACGAATGGTCCGCGGGGTCGAGATCCGGGGCTTCCCGACCGCCATCGCGGTCGCCGTCGTGCTCGGCTTCATCAACATCCTGGTCCGGCCCCTCCTGGTCATCTTGACCCTTCCGATCACGCTCCTGACGCTGGGGCTCTTCATCTTCGTCCTGAACGCCCTGCTTCTCTGGGCCGTTTCGGCTGTCGTCCCCGGCTTCGAGATCCGGACCTTCTCCGCGGCCCTTCTGTCGGCCTTTCTCATCAGTCTGGGCAGTCTCCTCGCCTCCCTTCTGTTTCCAAAGGTCTGGGAATGAGCCCCTCCCCCATGCCGGTGTTTCGGGACTGGATGGCCACCACAAAGCCCGACCGGGAGGTCGAGCTGAGACGCAAGGGGGAAAGCCTGTTCCTGCAAGGCGATCCATCAGATTACTTCTATGTCGTGACGGAAGGCCGCATCCTCTTCGTCAAGGAGAGTCCTTTCGGGACGCCCCTCGTTCTGGAGAGGCTCCTTCCTGGAGACTTTGTGGCCGGATTCGCCGTTATCTTCGACTTTCCCTATCCGGCCGGAGCGATCACCGATTGTCCGTCGAAGGCCGTCGGATATGCGAAAAAAAATCTCCATGCCGCACTGGAACGTAACAGGGAACTTCGAAGAGAGGTCAACACCGAACTTGGGGAACGGTTCCGAATGTACCAGTCCCGCCTTCTTTATGCCCACATGCCGATCGAGGTCCGACTTGCACAAGCCCTGGTCGCGCTCTCCGGGAGAAGCGCCGACTCTCCCCCCTCCGCCCAACCGTCTTCGACCTACCGGGACTCGATCGCCATCACCCGGACAGTCTTGGCGCAGATGTGCCTGACCACCGTGGAGACGGCCATTCGGGTCACCCGGATGTGGGAGAAATCCGGAAAGCTCGACCTGTCCATAAAAGGGATCGTCCGGATTGTCGATCCAGCCTTCTTCGAAGGGATCGTCCGGGGACATTCCCTGAGACTTTAATCCCCCTAGCCCTCCTCAGGTCCGTACTCTCCGCCGATGCAGGCCACGCATATAAAATCCCCGTCGAGCCAGCGCATCGGTTTTCCGCAAACAGGACAGGCTTTTTTCTTCATCGTTTCAAGGACCATGTCGTCCTGGACATCGATATCTTGTTTTTTGGGTTTTCCTGTGGTCATCGCCAAGCCCTCCAATGGATGATGGAAAAAGACTCAAGACCCAATCGCCCTCATTGTACATCTTCCGGCTGCATTTTGCCTTCCCTGGGGGCCTGGAGAAGGCGGCCCAGATTTTCCCTTTCCCGTCCCGGCCAGTATTGGGGAGACCCGGTGGTCCCTGTCGATAGAGCGGATGCATACGGGATTTCTCCCGGAGGGGCGGGGAGAGCGATCGAGAAAATGAGAAGAAGGAGCAGCGGGGGAGCAAAATGCCGGAGCGCGGGTGAGGGGGAAAGTATCAGAAGAAAGACGGCCAAATAGAACAGGAGGACCGGCAGGGGATTCGCACCGGGTACCGTCCACGTGCTTCCGGGGAGATCGGCAAAGCCGGCGGCCAGTCCGAGAACGGAATGGGAGAGGGCTCCCGTCAGGAGCGTCAGGATCACGGGAGTGTGGGAAAGGAAGATCCTCAGGAAGAGGTCGAAAAATCCCAGGGGCAGAAGCATGTCTCCCGCCAGCGGGACGAGGATCGGGTTGGCGAGGATCCCGGCAGGATTCGCGCTCCTGAAGACGAGGGCAAGAAGTGGCGTCGTAAACAGCGTGATCAGGATCCCCGAGCGCAGGGTTTGGCGAAGAGAGAGGCCTTCTTTTCCTTTTTTGGCATTTTTTGCCGGGATGGCTTGCCCCAGGACCAGGGCCCACAAGGCCAGGAGGGAGAGAAGAAAGGACAGTGAGCGAGCCAGGGAGGGGGCAAAGAGCAGCATGATCAGGGTCGAAAGGCCGAGGACCTCCGGAAAGGTGAGATCCACAAAGAAAACTTTCAACAATGAGACGAGGGAAAAGCCCAGGAATGCCCGGTCTGCGGCAGGCGGAAGGCCGATCATCAGCGTGTAGAGTCCCAGGAGAGGAAGAATCGGAAGAATGAGGAGCCGGGAAAGAGGCATCCGGACGGAGAGGGACCGCAGGAGAGGAAACGGGAGGAGCCGGAGGATGAGCAAAAAGACGCCCCCCAGGAAAAAGGCCAGAAGTGTCATGTGTTCCCCGGAGACGGACAGGAGGTGGGAGATCCCGGCCTGCCGGAAGTCCGACAAGGAATCCGGAGGCAGAAACCGGGTGTCCGAAAGGACCAGAGCTGCGAGAAGGCCTGCCGTGTCGGGAGGATAGTCAACCCTGAGAGAGCGGGACAGATTTTCGGCGAGGGCGGTGATCCTGCGAAAGAAATGGCTGATGGGAGAGGTGTCCGGATAAAAAGTGAGGGGGCTGCTGTCAGAAATCCGGTAGGCGTTGCGTCCGTGGTCTATGGGGAAGCCCTCCGGCGAAAGGGGGAAGGGGGTCATCTCCCCTTCCATACAGTCTCCCCGTACGAGAGGGTCGAGCGGGAGACGTCCGGCCGGGATGAAAATGCGAAGGCGACCGGATGCTGAGGAAGGTGAAGAGGCTTCTTGGCCCGAGACCCATATCCCGGTTTTGGTCGGTTCGGGGATGGCGTCAAGACAAACTTGCACAAGACGCGTATTCCTGCCGCTTTGCAAAGGCCCGGCCGGAGAAAGGGCGAGGAGCCCCACCAGAAAGCTTCCGGCCAGAAAGAAGCCCAGAAGACGGGGGGAGGGCGAGAGTTTCGGGAGTGTCAGTGCGAATGTCAGGGCCCCGAGAAGGAGGAGGGTCGACACAGGAAAATACGGGAAGAAGGCCGAGAGGAAGAGCCCTGCCGTGCTCACGACTGAAGCGGGAAAGCAGTCTCGGATCGTCAATGCGCGGGGAAGACGATCTCTAGCGGTGATGCGAGATCGCTGAGAAATCCCGGGTTGCCGCCTCTTCCAGCGCGTCCATCATGCGCTCGAGCTTTTGGGTGTCCGGCCCCTCAAGCATGATGCGTATGGCCATCTCCGTTCCGGAATACCGGAGCAGAAGGCGTCCATGGCCCAGACCCAGCTCCTTGTCCACTTCAGCCTTCGTTTTGGACAGTTCGGGAAGGGTGTCGATCGGTGGCTTTGCCGGGACGGGGATTGTCTTGAGCATCTGGGGATAGGGCTCCATGACGCGGGAGGCGTCGTCCAGCGAGACCCCGTCGATGGAGAGAATGGACAGAAGCTGGAGTGTGGTGAGGAGTCCGTCTCCGGTGGAGTGGAAATCCCTGAAAATGATATGGCCGGATTGCTCCCCGCCGAAGGAGAGGGCCAGGCGGTCCAGCTCTTCCAGGATATATCGGTCTCCGACCTGTGTCTTTCTCAGGCTGATTCCGTGACTTTTCATGGATTCTTCGAGAGCCAGGTTGCTCATGACGGTCGTGACCAGGGTGTCTCCGGAGAGACGTCCTTCCCGCTTCAAAAAGGGCGCGACGATCGCCATGATCCGGTCGCCGTCGAGGATCTTTCCTGTGCCCGTCACGAAGAGGGCCCGGTCGGCGTCCCCGTCCAGGGCCACGCCCAGGTCGGCACCCGTCTCGACCACCCTTTTGGCCAGATTCTCCGGATAAAGGGCCCCGCAGTTGTCGTTGATATTGACTCCATCCGGGGTGTCGGCCATCGGGATCACCTCGGCCCCCAGTTCTCTCAAGGCCATCGGGGCCACCTTGTAGGCGCCTCCGTTCGCCATGTCGGCCACGATCCGGATGCCGTCGAACTTCTGTTTTCGGGGAAGGGTGTTCTTCACGAATTCAACATAACGGCCTTCCGCCCCGGAAAGACGGGAGACCTTGCCGATCAGAGCCCCGGTCGGCCGGATGTGGTCGATCTCCGGGTCTGTCACGAGGCGCTCGATACGGTCTTCGAGGTCGTCGGGAAGCTTCAGGCCTTCAGAGGAAAAAAACTTGATTCCATTGTCGTCGTAGGGGTTGTGGGAGGCCGAAATCATGATCCCGGCATCCGCGCGAAGGCTTCTGGTCAAAAAGGCGATGCCCGGGGTGGTAAATGGGCCAACAAGGATGACATTGACACCCATCGAGGTGATTCCGGATGTGAGGGCCATCTCCAGCATGTAACCCGAGATCCGGGTATCTTTTCCGATGACGATATGGTGTTCCTCGCCGGCCCGGACAAAGAGGTGGGCCGCAGCCCGTCCCAGACGATAGGCCATCTCGCCCGTGATGGGATGGACATTGGCGCGTCCCCGGATTCCATCAGTTCCGAACAGCCTGTGGCGTGTCTTGCTCATGCTCCCCCCCCTTTCTTATGGCTCCATTTTCGCCATCATAACAGAAATGGTCACTGGGCCAAAAGCTATCGTCTTTTTATCGGAGCCAGCGACCCGGTGTGTGTGATCTCGACGGAGACGGTCAAGGGAGAAAGAAGGCGTATCCGGGCATTGTCCGGAATCGCAACGGCCACGTTGAAGGTCTGGGGATGGTTGCCGGAAAGGAGGGAAAGCTCGATCGGGCGAGTCTTCAGAAAATGAATGGAAGCCAGTTCGTTCCTGTCCCCCTCGATCAGGGCCTGGTCCGGAATCATGCGAACGCGAAGTGGGGCGATCCTGTGGCGGGTTTCTCCGATAAAGAGCGGCAAAATCCGGACCATCTTCCGGGTGAGAGGCATGAGGTCGATCGACACCTTTTCGGGGGCGAAGCGGACCACGGAAACCCCTGTCGGGAGGGAGAGGGTCGAGTTGTCGAGACGAAGAGTCCTGAGCCCGGGCCCCAAGGAATGGCCATCGAGAATGATCGAAAGGCTTTCCGCATGAATCTGTCTTCCGAAGCCCGGGGGGCCTTCCAGGGTCAGGGTGACGCGGTCGGGGAGGGATTTGAGAAGTTCGAGGTGCGGTGGGAGCTTGACGACAGTCACGGGGACGGTGAGTGAAAAATATTCCCGTCCCGTCCGGCTTATATGGAACCAGAGGGTCAGCGCCAGAATGAGTGCCAGAATCTTGAGGGGCAGGTTCCTCTCCAGGGATCGTCGGAATGAATCCCATCGGATCATGGTCGATTCCTTGTGGAAGGTCCGCTCGATCTCAGGAGGGCAGAAAGTCCGGGAATGAGGGAGATTGAGGCGTAGAAGCGTTTGCGCAAAGATTGCATTCTCCGGTTCTTGGGGAGGCGGGCTTCTTTCCGGAAGAGGCGCGTGAGCGTCTGTCTCAGGAGGATCATGTCCGTCTGGGGGGTGACCCGTCCGGCGACGACGAGGGAAATCTGGGAGGTCTCCTCTGAAACGACGAGAGCCACGGCATCGGTCTCTTCCGTGATGCCGATGGCCGCCCGGTGGCGGGTCCCGTATTGCCGGGAGAGGTCAGAAGACAGGGAGATCGGCAAAAAGCACCCGGCAGTCGCGATCCTGTTCTTTCGGATGATGGCCGCGCCGTCGTGGATGGGAGAGTAGGGAAGAAAGAGACTGACCAGCAGCTCGTTGGTGATGACGGCATCGAGGGGAACCCCGACCTCGACGATCTCGGAAAGATCCGTGTTTCGTTCGAGGACGATGATTCCTCCTATCCCTCGGCGGCTCAGGGTCTGAAGGGCCTTCACGAGCTCCTCGATATCGAGGGTGGAGTCCCCCAGGGGAATACCCAGCAGAAGAGGGCTTTTTCCGACACGGGCCAAGGCCTTTCGAATCTCGGGCTGAAAAAGAATCAGCAGGGCCAGGACGATCTGGGACCAGAAGCTCGTGATCAGCCAGTTGAGGGTATAGAGCTTGAGCCATCCCGACACGAAAAAGACGAGAAGGAAGACCAGGACCCCGATGACCATCTGGAAGGCCCGAGTGCCGCGGATGAGGAGAAGGATCTGGTAAAAGATGAACCAGACCGCAAGAATGTCGAGGACATTCCGCCAGAGCCCCCAGGAGGCGAGACTATGCACCGCTGCCTCCCTCTATGGACCGGAGAACACGTCGGATCTGGAAGGCAATGTCGGGGCGGTGTGTCCGGAAGATCGCGACGTCATGGAGGGTGCACCAGGCCATGACGGCCGCCGTCGGGATGTCTCTCTCCCCAGGAGGAACGGGCCGGGCCGGATCGTCCAGAAAGCGTTTTCTGGAGGGGGCTATCAGAAGTGGGCCATTCACGAGAAAGGTGTCCATATGGCGCAGAAGGGAGAAGTTGTGATCGACCGTTTTTCCAAATCCCAGACCGGGGTCGAAAATCAGCCGGTCTCTCCCGACTCCCGACTGTCCAAGGGAGGATGCCCGTTCTGTAAAAAAATTCTGGACCTCAGCCATGACATCCTTGTAGAAGGGGGCGTGTTGCATCGTTTCGGTTGTTCCCTTCATGTGCATGACGACGGCCATGACCTCTGGGTGTTCCTGAAGAATGGCGATGAATCCGGGGTCTTTGAGGCCTCCCACATCGTTGATCAATGAGGCCCCGAATGGAATGGCTTCACGGAAAATTTCGGGGCGACGTGTATCGATTGAAAGAGGGACCGGTATCTGCGCCAGGACTTCAAGGACGGGAAAGAGTCGGGATCGCTCCTCTTCCAGGGAGATGGGGCGAGATCCCGGCCGGGTGGATTCGGCTCCTATGTCGAGAATCTGGGCTCCAGAATCGATCAGCCGGAGCGCATGATCCAGCAGAGAGCCATTCCCGGACAAAAGACCGTCTCCGGAAAAAGAATCGGGGGTCATGTTGATGACCCCCATGATGAGCGGGAGACCTCTCTCCCTTCTTGCGATTCTAAGAAGGTCCCGGAGGTCAGCCCGGGGCATTGGCCGCCTGGATGAGGGCGTCGATCTGCGGGGAATCGAGCGTTTCCTTTTCCAGGAGAGCTTCTGCGATGTTGTTCAGAGCCTTCATATGGCCAGCTATCAGGCTCTTGGCCTTGGCGTAGGCATCGAAAATGATGCCGCTCACCTCGCGGTCGATATCGATCGCGGTGGACTCGCTATAGTCCCTTCGCTGGAACATTTCCCGACCCAGAAATATCTCGTCGTTTTTCTGGGCAAAGGTGATGGGGCCGAGTTTGTCGCTCATTCCCCATTCGCAAACCATTTTTCTTGCCAGGTCGGTGGCGCGTTCAATATCGTTTCCGGCACCGGTCGTGATGGACTTCGTCACGAGCTCTTCCGCGACCCGTCCTCCCATCAGAATGGCGATATTGTTCAGCAGAAAATCCTTGCCATAAGTGTACCGGTCGTCTGTCGGAAGCTGTTGGGTTACGCCGAGCGCCCGACCCCTGGGGATGATGGAGACCTTGTGGACCGGGTCTGTTCCCGGGATGAGCTTGGCGACGAGGGTATGGCCGGCTTCATGGAAGGCGGTCACGCGCTTCTCGTCCTCAGTAATGAGGATGGATTTGCGTTCGACCCCCATGAGGACCTTGTCTTTGGCGTCTTCGAACTCGCTCATCTCCACGACTTTCTTGTCCCGACGCGCTGCGAGAAGGGCCGCTTCGTTGACAAGGTTCGCGAGATCGGCTCCGGAGAAGCCGGGGGTTCCGCGGGCAACCGTCTCAAGATTGACAGAGGAGTCGAGGGGAATTTTTTTCGTGTGGACCTCGAGGATCTTGATCCGACCCTTGAGATCGGGTTTCCCGACGATGATCTGCCGGTCGAAGCGACCGGGACGGAGAAGGGCCGGGTCCAGAA
This sequence comes from Nitrospirota bacterium, assembly GCA_021802325.1. Next base: position 5,333 of record JAKAAM010000011.1, on the reverse strand, counting down.
CGTCCGGCCGGTTTGTCGCAGCGATCAGAATGACCCCTTCATTGCTTTCGAAGCCGTCCATTTCGACGAGGAGCTGGTTCAGTGTCTGCTCCCGTTCGTCGTGGCCTCCTCCGAGACCGGCTCCCCGGTGACGGCCGACGGCATCGATTTCGTCGATAAAGATGATGCAGGGGGCGTTTTTCTTGCCCTGCTCGAAGAGGTCCCGGACACGGGAAGCGCCGACGCCGACGAACATTTCAACGAAGTCGGAGCCGCTGATATGAAAGAAAGGAACATCGGCTTCACCGGCAATTGCCTTGGCGAGGAGGGTCTTTCCGGTTCCCGGGGGGCCGACGACGAGAACCCCTTTGGGAATATGGCCTCCCAGCCTCTGGAACTTGGACGGATCCTTGAGGAATTCGACGATCTCGAAGACTTCTTCCTTGGCCTCGTCCACTCCGGCGACATCGGCAAAGGTGATCTTCTTCTTGTCTTCGGTCATCATCTTGGCCCTGGACTTGCCGAAGGACATGGCCTTGTTCCCGCCTGTCTGCATCTGGCGCATGAAAAAGACCCAGAGAAGAACGAGGACAATGATGGGGCCCCAGGAGATGAGGAGGCTCATGTACCAGGGACTTTCGCCTGGGGGAATGGCAATGATCCTGACATTCCGCTTCTGAAGTTCCTCGACGAGGTGGGGATCGTTGGCGGCATAGGTCTGGAAATGGGACCCATCTTTCATGACGCCATTGATATGGTTCCGCTTGATCGTCACTTCGCTGATCTGGTTCATTTCAAGCTTTGAAATGAAATCCGAATAGATCAGGTTCTGGGAGGTGGGTTGGCGGAACTGAAACATGTCAAAGACGAGAAAAACGACGATTCCGATGATCAACCAGAGGGCAAGGTTCTTGTAGAACGGCTTCATCAACAGATTCCTCCTTCAAGGGGTACGATTTCTGATTCTAGCATGGAGCCTACCCCTCTTCAATCGTATTTTATGAAAAACCGGCAAGGAGAAAGGGTTCCCCGACCCACTGAATCAGGATGTCTGCTCGAGGACGGCGATGAAGGGGAGTGTCCGGTATTTGTTTTTGTAGTCAAGGCCATATCCGATGACAAAGCGGTTCGGGATCGAAAAGCCGGTATAGTCCGGGGAAAAGGAGACCTCCCGTCCGCCTGTTTTGTCGAGGAGGGCGCAAAAACGGACGCTTTCCGGGTGGTGCCGGGAAAGGACGTCCAGGATGAGCGTGGCGGTTTTTCCGGAATCGATGATGTCCTCGATCACCAGCACATCCGTTCCCCTGAGGTTCAGTGATGGCTCGGAGAGATGCCTGGTGGTTCCGGTTCCGTCCGGGGCTGGAGACGAGGAGGTCATCATGAAGTCGATCTGTGCGGGAAGCCCGATCGATCGGGCGAGGTCGGCAGTAAAGGCGAAGGCTCCCTTCAGGATTCCGATCAGAACCAGGTTTTTTCCCTCATAGTCACGGGTAATCCGCAGACCGAGTTCTCGAATCCGGTGGACTATTTCTTCTTGGGTGATCAGGGGTTTTCCAAAAATTTTTTCCACTCGGACCGCTCCCGCGACTGATAGGTTAAGGTGACCTTGGATCCTGTGCCGGTTTGCGGCAACAGGTCTGTTCTGTCGAGGATTCCCGGGATCCAGAGAGCGAGAGGACCCCGGCAAAGAACCGGAAGCAGGGCCTTTAAGGAAGAGGTCATCGGACGATCCTTCCAGAAGGAAGAAACGGTGGGTGGAGAAAGGACCTCTTCACCTGAAAAGACCCGGAGCCCCGACTCCCAGTACCGGAGAAAGAGGGGAGGGGAGACCTGGTCCGTGCTGGAGGGAACGCAAAAGGACGTCCTCTGCCCAGGAATGGACCGGCGCTGCCCTGTCTCTTCCCCGATCGGCTCCCGGTCCAAAAAAAGGACCCCTCCGCGAGGCAGCGGGATCCTCAGGGGTGCCGAACTCTCCCGAAGGATGGAAGGGCTCAAATCGTATCGCCATGTTTCCGTTTCAGGGTATTGGTATACCAGATCCGCTCTTCCGAACACAAGACTCAGAGCCCATTCCTTTCCGAGGGGGAAGCTCCGGAGGGGCTTCTCCAGGTCGGCCTGTTCGAGCGACCGGAGCAGATTCCGCTCGGTGGGGATCGGCAATCCGTGAAGACGCTGGCGATTGAGGAGGGTCCTGATAAAAAGGCCTTGCGTGGAAGGGCGCATGGACCTGTACATAAAAAAGGAAAAACGGATTCTTCCGGGAGTTTCATTCTCGCAGAGAAGGGATGGAAAAAGGTCGGGAGGGGAGGTTTCCCGTTCCATGAGGGTGCCAAGATGAGCCAGGTGGCGCGTGCCGTTCGGGGGAAAGAATCGGTCGATCTCTCCCCTGAGGATCAGGCGAATCCGGTTCCTCAGGTGCGCAGGATCGGTGTTTGCCGGATCCTCTCTGTAGGACAGGCCAGAGAGGTCCAGTGCCTTGCGGATTTCCTGGCGACCGAAGGCCAGGAGGGGACGGAAAATCCTTCCACTGCTGGAAGGAGCGATTCCGATCAGGGAGCGGGGACCGCCCCCCCTGAAGAGGTTGGCCAGAATCGTTTCGATCCGGTCGTCGAGTTGGTGTCCCAGAAAGAGAGCCGAACGGGGATGCGTGCGGAGAAAGTCTTCGAAAAAAACGTGCCGTTCCTGCCTCAGGATCGTTTCGGAGATGCCGGGGCGGGAGAGTTCGGGTGAGGGGGATTCTCCAGAATGAAAACAGGCTCCAATCCTTTCGGACAACTCCCTCACGAAGGAGAGGTCCTCCCCGTTCTTTTTCTTGTCCGTGTGGTGGTTGAAGTGGAGGAAGAAGAGGGCGACTGACGGGGGAGCGAGCCGTTTCAGAAGGTGGCAAAGGAAGACCGAGTCCCCTCCCCCGGAAACGGCCACGGCCCATTCCCTGAAGAGCGGGGGGGAGGCGTCCTGCGTCAGAAGATCGTGACGGAGGAGAAAATCCCGGATCCCTGGCTCAAAGGGGGCGAGGGGATCCGGTGAAGGGTTGGTCATGGAGAACCTTCCTCGCTTCCGCGACATCCGCGGCGATCTGGAGCTTGAGAGCCTCGACGCTGGGAAAGGATCGCTCTCCCCGGATCTGGTTGTAGAAGAGCACGGTATGCCATTCGCCGTAACAGGTTTTGTCGAAATCGAAAAGATGGGTTTCGACGACGGGACGGTGGGTCCCGAAGGTGGGCTTTGTCCCGATATAGGTTGCTCCGTCGTGATATCGACCGCAAATCTGGGTCCGTGTGGCGTAAACGCCGGGAGGAGGGAGAAGACGGTGATCGGGAGGAATCAGGTTCAGTGTGGGAAATCCAAGTTGCCGGCCTCTTTTTTCTCCTTCCGCCACGGGACCCGAAACCTCGAGAGGGCGGGTCAGAAGTCGGTTGGCCTCTGCGATCTCTCCGTGGTCGACGGCCTTTCGGATCCGGGAGCTCGAAACTCTCCCGCCTTGATCCGCATAGGGAGGAACGGACGAGACGGAGACTCCGAGAGGAGAGAGAATCCGCGAAAGGTCGTCGGTCGACCCTGTACGGCCATGGCCGAACCGGAATCCCTCTCCGACGATGAGCGAGACGGGATGAAAAAGGTCCCACAGAACGGAAAGGGCAAACTCTTCGGGGGAGAGTCTCTGGATCGTCTTGTCGAAGGTCAGGACGGCAAGAATGTCAAGTCCGAGCTCCGAAAGGATCTTTTCTTTCTGCTCCGGAGACATGATCATGCGAAAGGGAGATTCCGGAGAAAGAAAAAAGAGGGGATGGGGATCGAAGGTCAACAACAGGGAGGGGACCTTTCTTTCCCGAGCCATTTTCATCAGGCGATTCAGTAAAAACTGGTGGCCTGCATGGATTCCGTCGAAGTTTCCGATGGTCATGGCATGGGGGCCCGGAGGGATCTGTTCCCGGAGGGAGTCCAGGGTTCCCCTGAAGGTTCTCATGGCCTGGATGTGAGAAGTCTCGCAGCCGAGACTGCAAAATAGGTCACGATCATCTGGGCCCCTGCCCTGCGGATGGCTGTGAGCGATTCGATCATCACCCGGTCCTGGTCGATCCAGCCATTCTGGCCTGCCGCGCAAATCATGGCATATTCCCCGCTCACCTGGTAGGCGGCGACCGGCAGGTCCGAAGAGTCTGCCACCCGGGCAATGATGTCAAGGTAGGCCAGGGCGGGTTTGACCATCAGGATGTCGGCCCCTTCTTCCGCATCGAGACGGGCCTCCCTGAGGGCATCCTTGGTCCCCCGGTAGTCCATCTGGTAGGAGGCCCGGTCGCCGAACTGGGGCCCAGACATCATGGCGTCCCGGAAGGGGCCGTAAAGGCCGGAGGCGTATTTCACGGCGTAGGACAGGATGAGGGTGTCCGTAAAGGCATGGTGGTCGAGCTTTTTTCGAATGGCGAGAACTCGCCCGTCCATCATGTCGGAGGGGGCGACGACATCGGCTCCGGCCTGGGCATGGAGGAGAGCCATATCCGACAGAATGTCGAGCGTCGGGTCGTTCTCGATCTTTTCCCCGCAGACAAGACCGCAGTGGCCATGGGTCGTGTATTCGTCGATACAGATATCCGTCATGACGACAAAGCCAGGAAACGTTGCCCGAATGAGCCCTATCGCCTGAGGGACCGGGCCATCCGGATTCAAGGCCTCGGTTCCGGTCTCGTCTTTCCTGTCGGGAATTCCGAACAGAAGGACGGAGCGGATTCCAACGTCCCAGGCTTCCTTAAGAACTTCGGGAAGTCTGTCCAGGGAAAGGCGATAGACTCCCGGCATCGAAGAAATCGGTTCCTTGCGGTTATGTCCGGCGGTCACGAAGAGGGGGAAAATCAGGTGGTCCGGGGAGAGATCCACTTCGCGGACCAGATTTCTGATGGTAGCCGAGTTCCTCAGACGGCGGGGACGTTCAAAGGGATGACTCACGTGTGTGCGCCCTCCTCGGAATTTAAGGGGTTTTTTCCGGGGGAGGGTGGCTCTCCCGCGGGTGTTCCATGCCGTCCAGAATTATTCCCTAAAGGGAGGAGGAAATCCAGGGTGGATTCGAGGATCCCTTTTGATGTCGGGGTGCCGGACTGGATGATCCGGTGGACGTGGCCATCTTCCAGTGCGCTGGCTGTTGTGGGGCCGATGGCAAGTGCAGGGATGGCCAGAATCTGCGAATGATGGTTTTGAAACAGATCCTGTAGTCCAGAAAATGCCGAAGGACTGTAATAGATGGCGAGATCGATCGCACCCTGTTCCAGAAGGGATTCCAAGCGTTCCCGTTTGTATTCGGGAAGGGACGGGAGGTGATTTTCGTAAACTCCGATTGTCTCCACGGTGTACCCCAGTTT
>JAKAAM010000010.1 GCA_021802325.1 Nitrospirota bacterium | reverse complement strand
CCTGATCAACGGTCTCTATGCCCTGGTCCTGTCGCGCAGCCGGTCGGTCCTGCCGGCCCTCTTCTGGCTCGCCGGAGCCTTTCTTCTCTCGCTTGGGTATGCCATATTTCTTGACTGACAACACATTCTCGAAGCAACACAAACCGATAGCACCACCACCAACTCTTCCTGCCCGGGAGGCCCCATGGAAAACAGCGATCTGCCCATTCGCCTGATCCGCCAAGAGACCGTGGCACAAAAAACCCTCGCCGCAACATTCGAACTCCCCGGGCTCCCCTATGCCTTCGCCCCCGGACAGGCCGCCGTCCTCTCCCTCTCCGAGGGAGGGGCTCCGGGGGAGGGACGGACGCTCTCTCTTGCCAGCGCCCCGGCGGAGCTCCCCCTGGTCACCTTCGCCACCCGGACGGCCTCGGGGTCACGCTTCAAGGAGGCCCTCTCCCGGGCCCGCCCGGGAGATGAATTCTTCCTGTCGCCTCCCTTTGGAGAGTTTCTTCTTCCCTCGGGCGAAGAGCTGGCCTTTCCCCTCATCTTTCTGGCCGGAGGGATCGGGATCACCCCCTTTCGGAGCATGCTTCGGGAATGCGGACGTACCCTTGCCGAAAAGGCGTCAGGTCCCCCCGTTCTTCTGACGCTCAACCGGACTGCCGAAGAGACCCCCTATCTTGAGGAGTGTCGACAGTGGAACGAGTTGGGGGTCGCCCGATGGGTTGCAGTGGAGACCCGGAGCGCGAAGTCCGGAGGAACGCCCCGGGACGAGCTGGTTCGACGGGCGATGGAAGAGATTCTGGAAGGGACGGGGATGGAGGCAAGGCTCTACCTGGCCGGACCGCCGGCCATGGTGGACTCCCTCTCGGAAATCCTGACGGCCTCCTTCGGATTTCCCCGGGAGAGGCTGACGGTGGACCTGTTTTTCGGATATGCCTAGGGGCGTTCCCCCGAACCGGAAAAAAGGGGAGAATCTAGGGACGAAGGGGAAGAGCCTGCAAGTAGGCGTCAATCTCTTCCCTGAGAGCCTGGAGGGGAGCTTCAAGAGGAGCCACTTCAGCGGCTCCTCTCGTCCCCCCTCCCCGGTGGAACGCCTGATGAGCCTCCCGGGCCGCGTGCCAGGAGGGAAGATGGTAATAATGAACGCCCCGAACCTCGAACCAGCTGTCGAGGGGACAGGATAACCCCGGAAGCCCGCCAGAATCCCCGGAAGCCTCTCCCGCCGTTCGGAAGGCATATTCGAGAAAGGGAAGCTCCTCCACCGGATAGACTGGAGGCAGGGCAATCTCGGGAAGCGGGCGAGCATAAAAGTCCTTGAAGTCGTCGAGGGACATGGGCTTGGCAAAGAAGTACCCCTGAACCAGCGATCCCCCCATCCGAAGCCAGAGCTCGACATCGGAGCGATGCTCGATTCCCTCACCCACAAGGCGGCTCCCGGAGAGATCCGTCAGAAGAAGGGTCGAGCCGACCACGGCAAAGGCGTTGGTCCGCATCCGGAAGCTTCTCATGAAGCTCCCGTCGAGTTTGATCTCGTCCGGAAGAAGGTCGGCCACATGATGAAGGGAGGAGAAGCCGGTCCCGAAGTCGTCGAGAGAGAGCTCAAGCCCCCGGCGCCGAAGCTCCTCCCGAATCCGACCGGTCCGCTCGGGGCTTTCGAGAGAGGCTCCTTCGGTCACCTCCACGACGAGCCCCGTCCCCGTCTCCCCGCGAAGGGCGGCGTCGACATCGTCGAGAAAGGCCGGATGAAGGAAATGGCCGGCCCCAATGTTCAGGGAAATCCGGAGAGTAGGGAGAGGAGCCGAGAGCTCCCGTCGCAGCCGGCAGGCTTCGCTCAAGGCATGGCATCCAAGCTTCCTGATCAGCGCCGGTTCCCTCTCAACCTCGGGAATGAAGGTCCCCGGGGGTACCATCCCCTCTTCCCGTTTCCACCGCACCAGCATCTCCACCCCTTCCACGCGCCCTCCCCGCACATCCACCTGAGGCTGAAGCCAGAAGAGGATCTCCCCGCGTTCAAGGGCCAGGGGAAAGGAGCGACGGGTCTCCACCCGGGAGACCATGGCCTGGGCAATCTCCGGGCCAAAGAGGGTCGACCGGTTCCTTCCGGAGGACTTGGCGGCAAAGAGCGACTCGTCGGCCCGGGCCAAAAGCTCCGCAGGGGTCTTCGCATCGTCGGGAAAGAGTGCCCACCCTAGACTGACGGTGACCAGGTTGTGTCCCCCGTCGAGGCGAAGGCCGAGATCGAGGATCTTCTGGGAGATCTCCTCCACTCTCCGGCGATCGATGGATCCGGGAGAGGAGAGACAGATGCCGAATTCGTCGCCCCCCATACGGGCCAGGAAGGCCCCTTTCGGAAGAATCCCCGGAATCTCCCGGGCCATTGACTGGAGAAGTCGGTCTCCTTCGATATGGCCAAAGGCATCGTTCCAGTTTTTGAAGCCGTCGATATCCAGAATCCCCACGGAAAGGGCGAGATCCGGCTGGCTCGATGTCAGGCGACCGAGCTCCCCCACAAAGGCCGTGCGGTTCGGCAGGTCGGTCAGGGGATCGATGGAGGCCAGGACCTTGAGCCTCTCCTGGCGATCGAGAAACTCGAGGGAAAAGGAGATGTCCTGGGCAATGCCGCCAAGGAGCCCCACAAGGGTCCTGTCAAAGAATCCCTTCTCCCTGGAGATCAGTCCAAGGATCCCGATTCGGTGGCCATCCTTGGCAAATGAAACCGTCAGGGTGTTCCGGAGATGCCAGGGACGGGCCACCTCGCGCACCGCATCGGAGCACAACCACTCCTCCAGAAGAGGAAACTCGACAACATCACTCGTTCCCAATGTCCGGCTGTGGATCAGGCAGCGCCCCGGATCCTGTGGGTCGACAGAAAAAACGGCCCCGTCGATGAAATCCCGGGCCCTTCCCCTGGCTGAAACCACCCGGACCTTCTCCCCCGGCTCCAGGAGCGAGACGAAGGCGAGGTCGATCCCCGTGGCTTCCACGAGAGCCTCACAAACCCCATCGTACAGGTCCTGGGGCGCCGGATGGCGTGCCAGAAGCTTCCCGATTGCGCCGATGGCCCGATAGAATCTGGCATAGAGATCCAGCCGGCTCCGGTCGCGGCTCTGGGCCATTGCCATCCGGGTTCCGTTGACAAGCTGGGAGAGAAGCTCCACGGTCTCCTGGGAGGGGGGGTGGAAGGATCGGACTCCAATAAGAAGCGAGAGCGTTTTTGGGGGATCCTCCAAAACTTCAAGAGAAAAGAAGATGGCGCCCCCCAGTGAGAGATCCTCAAAAACCTTCCGGAGCATGGGCGTCCACAAGGGGGATTCCGACGGGCCGAAAAGGAAGTTCTCCCCCCCAGGCATTTCCGGAAGAGGAGACTCAAGCAGGGCCTGGGAAAAAACCTTGCCGACCAACTCGTCCGAGAAGTCCTCCCGGATCCCCGGGAAGGCCCCGGAAGAGAGGCGGTAGCCCGCAAGGCGCGGGGGGGTACGGGACGGAGGATTTTCCCGGGACTCCTCCACAAGAAAGGCCGCCGGGAAAGCCATCCGGTCGACGACACATTCGAGAAGGGCCGACCGGATCTCATCCACCGAGAGTCCTTGTAGAAGTCGGGCCTGAAAGGACTCGATCGCCTCCTGGAAGGAGCGGCGGAGGGAGAGCTCCTGGAACTCCCGGCGTCGGTCAAGGAAGTCTCCGATGTCCCGGGCAAAGCTCTGGAGGAGGGGAAGAATGTCGGAGCTGAAGGACGCCTGGGAGCTTCGGTAGACAGAGATGAGGCCCCAAAGGCCTTCCGAGGTATAGATGGGCGCCAGGGCGCTTCCCCCCAGATCAAAGCGACGCACCCGATCGTGGAGCCCCATCACGGGAGGGAGCGAATCGGGAAGCTTGGCGACCATGGGAGAGCCCGATCGCATGACCTGTCCCGCCGGTCCCTGTCCCATGGGGGAGTCGCTGGAGGCGGAGAGGACAATCCCATCCAAATACTCCCGGGCCGCCCCTTCGGCCGCCACCGGACGAAGGGAGAGGTCTTCGAGGTCGAGACGGCTAATGACCACCAGGCGGGCGGAGAGCTCCTCCACAAGGATCGAGCAGAGGGATTCAAGGGTGGCATCGAGGGGGGCGCCCACCGACCGGACAAGGAGACGGTTGGAATGCAGAACGGCCCGGGTTATCTCTTCGCGATCGGTCATCTCGGGGTTCACCAAAAGATCCCCTCCCGTTTCGTTTCCGTCACGCGGCGCTGGCGTCCTGGAGATGGCCCGTCTTGACGAAGATCAGGCACCCTTCCCGCGAGAAGGGATGGTGTCGGCTCATGTGGGGAGCCCGATACCAGCTTCCCGCGGGATAGGATCCATGCTCATCCTCGAAGGTCCCCGAGATCACCAGGATCTCCTCCCCTCCGAAATGTCGGTGGGGCTGAAAGACCGTTCCCGGCTCCCATCGGACCAGGGCGGTGTTGGCCGTTCCTCCGGAGAAGAGGGGAAGAACGGAGAGGCCGGGAACCAGTCCGGGGGAGAAGCGCACTCCCGCCGTCTCACGGCCGGCGCTTCTCCGGTCCTCCTCGGGGAATGACCCCGCCTTCAGAAAGAAAAGCGACGGCTCGCCGGCAAGAACCGAAAGCCCCGACTCCCCGGCAATGCGCAGGTAGCTTCCGGCTGGCCACACTCGTCCGCCGACCTCAAGACAACCTTCGAGAACGAAGATCTCGAGGTCCCGAGAGTCCGGATCCAAGGATCTCCCCGGGGGAAGCCTCACAAAGGACGACTCCACGACCCCGGGGAGGCTCTCGAGCCGACAGACGGATCCCCCTCCGTTCCGCTGCTCGCACCAGAGCCGGTTCTCCGGAAGGACAACAATGCGCTGTGAACGATCGGCATCCAATAGCATCATCCATCCCCTGAAAATTTTTTTAACATCAACCTTTTTCATTCTACGAGGAGGATCGAAGCAATTTCAAGAGGAGTCAAGGACAATCCGGCTCACCCTTCTTTTCATGTGGTATACTTTGCACCATGCATCACAAACTTCATCAGCCTTCATCGATCTTCGCCTCGATGAATTCGGGGAAAAAGCCTTTCCCCCCTTGAATTACCGGAGATCCTGATCAAGTCTGATGATGGAATTTCTCCTGCACCTCACCCTGGAGGCCCCCTCCATGGAGAGCGACTCGACCGGTTCTTCGCGAGATGAGGGAGACATTCAGGACTGGCTCCCTCGCATTCTCGAGATGGCAACCGATGCCATCTACATCACCGACGAAAAGGGTCTCCTGATCTTTTCCAGCCCCACCCTTGCCGACGCACTGGGCTATCGTGTCGGTGAGCTCCTCCGGCGCCCGATCTCTCTGTGGCAACCGGAATGGGAAGGAGAGGGCCTGATCCGGCATATCGAAGAGATCCTTGCGCTCCCGCCCGACACGACTTTAACCGTCGAAAGCTGGCATCAAAAACGGGACGGGACGGTTGTCCCCGTCGAGATCCGCTCCCGTCCCTTCATCAAGAACGGCACCCCCTATGCTCTCCATTGCGCCCGAGACATCAGCCGCCGGAAATCCGCCGATCGGGATCGAAAGACCCTGTCCGCGTACAACCGGCTCCTGATCGAGGCAAACCGGACCCTTCTGGCCGCCTCTGACGAGGCCTCCCTCTATGACGCCCTCTGTCGTCTGGCCTCTTCCCTTGAAGGCATCGCCCTGGCCTGGATTGGTCATCCCGGAGAGGACGGATATTTTCACATTCTTGCCTCAAACGGGGAGGCCGGATGGCTCGACTTGGTCCAGATTCCATCGAACCCGGAAATCACCGGCATCACGAGCGCCCCCTATCTGGCATGGAAAAGCGGGGAGCCGGTGTTCAACCTTACTTTCGACGAAACCCTGGCGGATGATCCTTCACCCTTTGCCCGCAAGGTTCAGGAGGCCATCGGACTCTTCGGATTCAAGAGCCTGGCCGCCATTCCCATCACGGGACGGGAGGGGGAGCGTCTCGTTCTCACCCTCTATCATCTCGTTCCAAAAGCCTTCGATCCTCCCCTTCAGGACGTCCTCTCGGAGCTTTCCCGGGATCTCTCCCGGGGGCTCGAACGACTCCAGATCCTCCGAAGCCGCCAGGAGGCTCTGGCCTTCAAGAAGGCCCTTCTCGACAACGCCCTCTCCGGAATTCTCCTCGTCCGGGACCGAACCATCGTCACGGTGAACGCCCACATGATCGAGATGTTCGGATACGAGCGCCCCGAGGAGCTCGAGGGACAATCGGTCAGATGCCTCTACCTCGACGATGACGAGTTCCTTCGGGTCGGAAAGCGCCTCTACCCGGCAGTTTTTCATGAGGGACGGGTCCTGGTGACCGATGTTCGGGGAAGAAAAAAGACAGGAGAAGCTCTTTGGGCTGATTTCTCCATCGCAACGGCGAGAGTCGGGGGCGAAGAAATCCTCGTGGCCACCATCTACGACACCACAGACCGGCATCTTCATGCCAGGGCCCTCGAACGACTCGCCGCAGTCAATGCGCTCCATGCCCGGGCCAATGTCATCCTGTCGACGGTGGAGGATGAGAAGCGCCTTCTCATGGATCTTTGCAATCTCGCCATCACCCAGTCCAAAGTCGTGCTCTCCTGGGTCGGCCAACCCGACCCCCACGGCGAGATCGAATTCCTGGCCGCCGCGGGAGCGACCGACTTTCTTCGGGAAGCCCGCATTTCCATCCAGCCCGACTCCCCCAACGGACAGGGACCGACAGGTCGGGCCTTCCGGGAAGGCCGAGCCATCTTTGAATCGTCATTTTCCTGCCCACCCGGACCAGCCTCCTGGAAGGAGACGGCCCGGAGGTACGGCCTTGAAAGCCTTGCCGTCCTTCCTGTTTTCCATAAGGGACGCCTCTGGGGGCTCTTTGCCCTTTACTACGGCGAACGGCAGGAGTTCGAGGCGCCGGTCCAAAGCGTCCTGGAAGAGTTGGCCCAGAGCCTTTCCCGCGGTCTCGACCGGCTCGATCTCAAGGCGGTCGAGAGGCGAACCAGTGCCCTCAATGCCGCCATCCTTGATGCCTCCTCATTGGGCATCATCCTGACCAAAGGATCGGTTGTCCGCTTTGCCAACAACCGCATGGAAGAGCTTCTCCACCGTTTCGGCCCCTTCGAAGGACGGAGTCTTCTCGAAATCCTGGGGGATCCGGCCGAACCTCCCGGACTCGAGACACGCATTCTCGTCCCCTCCCGAGACCATGAACGTCTCACCCTGGAGATTCCTCTCGACCTTCCCGAAACCGGAGAGCCGAGGTGGCTCGAGATGACTGGGATTCCCTTTGAGCAGGAAGGATTCGATACCCTCTGGACCATCTCCGACATCACCCTCAGAAAGAAGGCCCGGGAGGGGGAGACCCTTCTTGCCCGGGCTCTTGTGGCCGTCCACGAGGGGGTCATCATCACCGACAGCCAGCGCCGGATCATCTACACCAACGAGGCATTCACGACCATTACGGGGTACCCCCATGATGAGGTCGTGGGGCGGGACTGCCGATTCCTCCAGGGGGAGGGCAGTGATCGGGAGACCGTGGACGAGATCCGGCAGGCCCTCGACTCCGGACAGAGCTATCGGGGACAGATCCTGAACTACCGAAAGGACGGCTCGACCTTCTGGAATCTGCTCACCCTCTCTCCCGTCAGGAACTCCGAGGGAGCCATCACCCACTTCGTCGGAGTCCTGAATGACATCAGCGAATTCCGGGAGCTTCTGGCGCAAAACAGCCGCCTGACCTTTTCGGTCCAACACGACCCCCTGACGGGACTTCTCAACCGCGCGGCCCTCGAGGACCACCTTCTGCGGCTTGTGGCCCGCAAGAATCGCCAAGGGGGCGGTTTCATCGTGGGGATCCTCGATCTGGACGACTTCAAGCCCGTCAACGACACCTTTGGCCATGCCGCCGGCGACACTCTTTTGCAGGAGCTTGCCCGAAGACTTTCCGACACCATCCGGAGCCATGATTTCATCGCCCGGCTGGGGGGAGACGAGTTTGCCCTCGTGATCGAAGACATCGTCAATCCAACCACTCCCGAATTTCATGCCTTCCTCGACCGGCTTCGCCAAACCATCGAGAACCCTTTCGAGATCCTGCCTGGACGGATGACCCATATGGGGCTCAGCCTAGGAGTTGCCTTCTATCCCTCCGACGCCCTCGACCCCGAGATGCTCCTCCGGGAGGCCGACCGGGCCCTGTGCCATATCAAGGAAAAAAAACTGGCGCGGGAAAAATGGTGGCACCTCGCGGGCGATCCCGATGTGGGATCCTCCTCCCGAGAAATCGATGCCTATGATGATCAGGCGAAGGCTCTCCTCGAAAAATACGCCGAGTCCATCGACCCCGCTGTCGAACAATTTGTAGAGGCATTCTACGGGAAGCTTGACGGGCTGCCAGAATCCCGCACCATTTTGGAGACTCTGGGAGAGGAGGGGCGACGGATTTTAGCGCTTCGTCAGTGCGAGCATCTCCGGTTTCTGCTCTCGCCCCGGACAGAACGGGAGGCCATCCTCTCCCGGGCAAAAATTGTGGGACAAATACATTGCCTTTCAGGGATCTCGAACAGCCTTCTCGTCGCTGGCATGAACCTCTACCGCAAGCTTCTCGCCAGCCAGATCCATCGGGGGATTGTTCCCGACAGGGATCGAACTAAAATTCTAGCCATCGCCGACCAGCGCATCGAAGATCACATCCGGATGGAGCTTGAATCCGAGATTGCAACAATCGGCCGCTATATGGAAGCGACCCTTGCCGAGCTTCCCATGAAGCCCGCGCAGGATGCCTGCCCCGAAGTCGATCTTCTACAGAGCCTTCCGGGAGTCCTCGGAATCTTTTATCTTTCCTTGCCTCCACAATCCCGGAGAGGAGTCATCCTGGCGTCATCGGGACATCAGAGAGAGACCCTTGCCTCGCTTTTTGAAGAGGCATACGACAGAGAAACCCTTCAGGAAATCTCAACCTTAAGGACCCGATCCTTGCAAAATCCTGAGCTCCCCCAATCCTTTCGGAGACTGGCACAGACGAACGTCCGATCCATCCTGGAAATTCCCGTGAGGCATTCCCATGGAAGCGAAAGGAACCCCGCCGGATCTTCCGGGCCGTATGACCACTGGCTCGTGGTGGCGGGAGAGCATATTCACCAGTTCAACAGCTCCTGGGCCCGCCAGTTTGCCCATACCCTCAGGCAAAAGATCGAAAAGCGCCTTTAGTGACCGGCAGAGAATCTCTGGAGGTCCCCGGAAACACAGAACTTACCGGACACAACTCCACAACGGGAGGAGGGCCATACACATCCAACCGGTGGTGGATATTAAAAACAAGCCCTGAAAGTCAAAAAAAGAAAAGAGCTTTTGTCTGCATGGCAAAACCGGTCAGGACAAAAGGAGAGCGAGTGGCATCATAATGACGTGGGGAGAAGGAGATTGGTCAGGAAGTCCCTGCCTAAAATCACCTTGTAGGGGTCGCCACCAGGTTAAGTTTTGGGAAGGAAAATTAAAAATTCATTTCAGCAAGGGAAAATATGGCGCGCCTGGAGAGATTTGAACTCCCGACACTCGGAACCGGAATCCGATGCTCTATCCGGACTGAGCTACAGGCGCATAGGAGGAAGGAAAAATTCAACCTTAGAAGGATAGCCGATTGATATGGCTGGGTCAAGAAGAGGAGGCTGCATCCATGTGAGATCGCGAAGCGGCAGAGTGGTCCTTTCCGGACCTATCTGAGAGAGAGACCGCAGCTACCCCTGTGCACACAAGGAAAATCCCGATCCACCGAAGAGTAGGAATCTTCTCCTGAAGAAAAAAGAGGGCCGAAAGAGGCGTGAGAACGTAGCCAATGGAGGTCAGAGGAATAATATAGGAGACATCGGAGACCGACAGTAGCTCCATGAGAACACCAAAGTGGAGGGCCTCAAAGGCAGTGCCGATAAGAACCTGCGGGGACGTGATGACAGGGAGGAGGAAGGAAAGGGATTGCAGGGAGTGGCCGGAAAATGCAGGAACTTCTGACAACCCTCTTTTTATCAGAACGAAGCCGACCGCCTCCGAAAGAAGACCGACTAAAAGGAGACCCCAGATCTTTTTCCGGGAATAGGACACTCCCGATCCCCTACTTTTTTGACTCGAGCTTGTCATCCGGTTCCGGAGGATCCGGATTGTCTTTGATGGATCGCTTGAAATTAGAAATAGCCTTCCCCATGCCGGAGCCAATTTCCGGAAGCTTCTTAGCCCCGAAGACCAGCATGACAATAAGGAGGATAACAATCAGATGGATCGGTTCAAAAAGGCCTGTCAACATAAGAAAACCTCCCCTCGGAAAACCCTGTTTCCTTCAGTATACACCGATTGACTCTCGATAGAGAAAAATCGGTCTCCGGATTTTCCTCAGGGAACGAGAATCGCGAGAGAAGTCTCAATATAGTGAACGAAGGGAAGAGGAAAAACCCCGAGAAGGACCGTCATCCCCGCCGTAACAAAAAGAGCCATTCCTTCCATGCGATTGGGCATAAACTCGACGGGCTCCACAGGATCCTTCATGTACATCGCCATGACCACCCGAATATAGTAATAGGCACCAACGGCACTCAGGAGAACACCGACGACTGCCAGCCAGGTGTATCCTGCATGAACAGCAGCCATAAAGACATAAAACTTTGCCAGGAAGCCACCGAATGGGGGAATGCCGGCCAGAGAAAACATAAAGATCAACATCAGGAATGCGGCCATAGGATTCTTTTTGTTGAGTCCGACAAAGTCTGAAATCTCCTCGGCCTCGATCCCCTTGCGCCGGAGGATCAGGATGATACCAAAGGCCCCGAGGGTCATGAAAAGATAGGCGAACATATAGAACATCAAGGCAAAGAGGCTGTCCCGGCTTGGATTGAGGAGGGCGATGACGGCATAGCCCGCATGGCCAATGGACGAATAGGCCAGCATTCTCTTGATGTTGGTCTGGACCAACGCCACGATATTACCGACAATCATGGAGAGAATTGCCGCTGTGATGATCAGCAGGGACCAGTGGTCACGATTGGCAGAAAAGGCCACCCAAAAAACCCGAAGAAAGACGCCGAACGCCGCGACCTTGCCCACCGATGCCATGAAGCCGGTGACAACGGTCGGAGCCCCTTCGTAGACATCGGGAGTCCACATGTGAAAAGGCGCCGCTGAAACCTTGAAGGCAAATCCCACCATCGTCAGAATCATTCCGGCCAGAACCATCGGACGAAGAGCCCCGGGGTTGGCTACAAACTGGGCGAGACCGCTCAGGGTTTCGGTTCCTGATGCCCCATAGAGAAGAGAGATCCCATAAAGGAAAATTGCTGCGGCAAAGGCCCCCAGGAGAAAATATTTAAAGGAGGCCTCCACGGAACGATTGGAATTTCTTTTGAGCCCAACCAAAACATAAAGACAAAGTGACATGAGCTCAATTCCCAAAAAGAGGGTGATGAGATCTCCCGCCGACACCATGATCATCATCCCGACGGCAGCAAAAAGAAGAAAGCCGTAATACTCACCAAGATGGATCTCTTCCTTTTCAAGGTAGGGAAGGGAGAAAAGGATCGTGATGATCGTTCCCAGGTAAATCACCGTCTTGAAGAAGTTTGAAAAGGGATCGACGATATAGAGGCCCTGATAAAGAGGTAATCCCTTTCCGTTTAGGCCAAAGGTGGCAATCATGGCAAAAACAAGAGAGAAGATGGCAAAAACCCCGAGAAGGGAGCGCTTTTTGGCAGGAACAAAGGGCTCCATCAAAAAGAGGAGGCACCCTAGGACCGTCAGATAGATCTCTGGCATCGTTCCCATGATGTTGACCGGGGAGAAGTTCATCAAAAAAGCTCCTTCAAACGGTTGAATAACTGAGAAAAGACCCGTCAGCGACTAATTGTGAAGCAATGCGAGGGGGGCGGGCTGCATCTGCCCCACCAGATGGGCAACACTTTGATGAAACAGAGAAAGTACCGGGTTTGGAAGAATTCCAATAACGATCACCATGACAACCAGGGGAATAAGAGATCCCCACTCATAGGCACGGAGATCCGGCATGGCGTAGCTTTTGGGGGTATAGACTCCCCAAACAACCCGGGAAAGGAGGTACAGCAAATACATGGCCGAGAGAATAACCCCGGTCGTCGCCAGAGAGGAGACCACTGCATGGGTCTTAAAAGAGCCAATGAGGACAAGAAACTCTCCCACAAAGGAGTTTGTCCCGGGAAGGGCCAGGGAAGAAAGGGCAAAGATCACCAAAAGAGTGGAGTAAACAGGCATCTGCTTTGCCAATCCCCCGTACTCGGAGAGCTGACGGGAGTGGGAGCGGTCATAAAGGACTCCGATGCAGAGAAAGAGCGCTCCGGTGGTAATGCCATGGTTGAGCATCTGCATGAGAGCCCCTTCAATACCCTGCGTATTGGCCACAAAAATACCAAGGGTCACCACTCCCATATGGCTCACCGATGAATAGGCGATGAGCTTCTTCATGTCTTCCTGCGCGAGGGCCATAAAGGCTCCCCAGATAATGGCGATAACAGAAAGCGTGAGGATCATGGGAGCAAAAAAATGCGAGGCATCAGGAAACATCGGCAGAGAAAAGCGAAGGAATCCGTAGGCCCCCATCTTAAGCATGATCGAGGCAAGGATGACAGAGCCGGCTGTCGGAGCCTCCACGTGAGCATCCGGCAGCCATGTATGAAAAGGAAACATGGGGATCTTGACAGCAAAAGCAACGAACATCGCGAGGAAAGCCAGGATCTGGAAACTCATGCCATAGTGTTGTCCTGAAAGGCGAGCAATGTCGAAGGTGTGCCCCCCGACAAAGTAAAGGGCAATGATGGCGACAAGAAGGAGCAATGATCCAGCAAGGGTGTAGAGAAAGAACTTGATGGCGGCATAAATTCGGTTCGGCCCCCCCCAGACACCAATGATCAGGTACATGGGGATAAGCATGGCTTCCCAAAAGACATAGAAGAGAACGAAGTCGGTTGCGCAGAAGACTCCGATCATCGCCCCTTCAAGGACAAGGAGATTGATCATGAAAAGGGGGAGATTCTTGGAGATACCCACCCAGGAGGTGAGAATTGTCATCGGCATCAGAAAGGTTGTCATGAGGACGAGGACAAGGCTGATTCCATCGATTCCCAAGGCATAGTGAATGTTCCCGAATGGAATCCACAAATGGTTCTCGACAAACTGCATCTGGTAGAGATGAGGATTGTTTCCGATCAGAAGGGATAGGGAAACAAGAAACTCGATGACCGTGATTCCCAGTGCCGTCCACTTGACCACGCCTTCCGTGCCAGGCTTTTTATAAAACGGAAGGATAAGAAGGGAGGCGACCACCGGAAAGAAGATCAGGAAGGTCAAAATAGGCACGGACAAAAAAGTCATCAGGCATCATCCTCTTCGATGTTGTTCAAGAAAAAGGGGCAGCCCCCGGACGACCGGGAACACAGTCATTCCCTCTAATGCGACTTATCTTAAGGTCAAAAGCTAGAGTCTATTAAAAAAGAGATAGAAAGCCACGAGACCAAAGGCACCAATAGCCATGGCCATGGCATAGTTCTGAATCTGGCCGGATTGAAGACGTCGCAGACCGCCCCCGCTGTTGCGGAAAAAGTGTGCCACGCCATTGACAACCCCATCAATCACACCCTTGTCCACCTCCTGCCAGAAAAGGCGTCCGATAGCAAAGGAGGGACGAACAAAAACCGCATCATAAAATTCGTCAAAGTACCACTTGTGCAAGGATACCTTGTAAAAGAATGAAAGATTCCTGGCGAGGGCCGCAGGGATGGACGACTCTTTTCCATAGAGGGCCCAGGCAATGAGAATCCCAAAAAGGGCCCCGGCCACAGAAAGGCCCTTGAGGGCATTTTCAGAAAAACCGCCCTCTCCCTCGTGGACATGGGGAAGAGGAAGCTCCTGAGCAAGGTATTGGAGAATACCATAGTGCTCTCCGGCCCATCCTGCAAAAACAGTGGCAATGGAAAGGACCAACAGAGGGATCGTCATGGTGAGTGGGCTCTCATGGGGATGAACCGCATGTCCTTGGCTCTCGGAGTGGAATCGCTCCTTTCCACCGAAGACAAGAAAGAGAAGCCTGAAGCTGTAAAAGGCGGTCAGGACGGCGGTTAAGACACCGATAAGCCAGAGCATTTGGCCAAGCGGACCCTGCTGATAAGCCGTTACAAGGATGAGATCCTTGCTGTAATAGCCCGCGAATGGGGGGATTCCGGAGAGTGCCAAAGAGCCAATCAGCATGGTGGCAAATGTCAGCCCGACATACTTTCGAAGACCTCCCATCCGAAAGACGTCCTGCTCTCCGGACAATGAGTGAATGACAGAGCCTGCTCCCAGGAATAGAAGGGCCTTGAAGGCGCCGTGGGTGAGGAGGTGGAAGATACCAGCACCATAACCACCAAGACCACAGATCATGACCATGTACCCGAGCTGACTCATGGTCGAATAGGCCACAATCTTCTTGATATCCGGCTGGGTTAGCGCAATCGTTGCCGCCACTATTGCTGTGATCGCCCCGGTCCAGGCAACAACATGGAGTGCAAAGGGAGCCGCATTATAAAGGGGGTTCATCCGGGCAATCATAAAGACGCCGGCGGTGACCATCGTTGCCGCATGGATAAGGGCGGAAATGGGGGTTGGACCCTCCATGGCATCGGGCAGCCATGGATGAAGTGGAATCTGGGCCGACTTGCCGACAGCTCCAAGGAAGAGCAAAAGGGCGATGACATCAAGCACCGGAACATTCCAGCTTCCGTGAAAGACGGCCGCGAGATTGACCGATTGATGGAGATGTGATCCGATGGCGGGAAATATCTCGGCGAAACGAACAGAGCCAAAGACTGTATAGGCGAGAAAAATTCCCAAAAGGAATCCGAAGTCTCCGACACGATTCATGATAAAGGCCTTGTTGGCGGCAAGCCATGAAGGTCGGCGCTCATACCAGTGAACAATAAGAAGATAGGAACAAAGACCAACCGCTTCCCAGAAGATGAACATTTCCACGAGATTGTCGGAAAGGACCAGCATGATCATCGAGAAGGTAAACAATGAGATGTAGGCAAAAAAGCGGTCATATCCCGAGTCACCATGCATGTAGCCAACGGTATAAAGATGGACCAGCATCGCGACGGTCGTCACCATGAAAAGCATGACAGCGGCAAGGTGATCATACTGAAGAGAGATTCCCACATCGAGGTGTCCGGAACGGATCCAGTCGTAGACAAGAGTGAGACTCGGAGGGGCTGAAAAGCTCTTGAAGAATTCTACCGTGGCAATGGCCCAAGAGATGGTGACCAGGGGAAGGGCCACAAAGTGGCCTTTGCCCTTGAAGAAGGGCCAAAAGATTCCCACGATCAGGAATCCAAGAAGGGGCAGAAGCGGAATCAGAAGAATCGGCATCATTTACAGGAACTCCCTCGGCAGATCAGAGCTTCAGCAGGTTGTAGTCATCCATGTTAACCGACTCTCGCAAACGGAAGAGGGAAATGATGATCCCTAGTCCAATTGCAACTTCGGCCGCAGCAACGGTGATCACGAAAAAGACGAAGATCTGTCCGTCGATCAGATGCAGGTAGTCGCTAAAGGCAACGAAATTAATATTCACGGCATTGAGCATGATTTCAATGCAGAGAAGAACGACCACAATATTTCGCCGGATTAGGACTCCGACAAGGCCCGTCACGAACATCATTGCGGACAGAGCGACATACCACGACAAAGGAACCATCGACACTCCAGGATAGACTTGCGATTAAGTCGATCGAACGGGGAGTAATAGAATCTCCTTTACTCCTGACGAAACCGTCCTCGCCCTCGGGCCATCACAATGGCGCCCACGAGGGCAATAAGAAGAACGATCGAGGCCACTTCAAAGGGAAAAAGATATTGCGTATAAAGAACCATGCCGATTGTCTCGGTATTGCCGAGAGTCGGAACGGACGGGTGGGGAATCGCAGGAAGCTTCGGATAAAAATTTGTCTTTACTAGAAGATATCCAAGCTCACCTACTGCAATAAGAGAGAGAGCAATTGCCCAAGGTGTTTGTTTTTGCAGAGACGTCGCACCGCCGCCCTGGAGGTTTAGAAGCATCACGACGAAAAGGTAGAGAACAAGGATCGCGCCGGCGTAGACGAGGAGCTGGACCCCGGCGAGAAAGGGGGCTTCAAGGATGATAAAAAGTCCTGCAACATGAACAAACATACCGAGAAGAGCCATGGCAGAATAGATCGCTACCCGGGATGTAACGACGAGAATGGCGCAAACAAGCGCCATTCCGCCGAAGTAAAAAAAAGGCAATTGCTGGATCAAGCCGCTATCCTCCGAGTGAGATGGGGGGGAAGTGATAATGTCCCTCGTCTTTTCCAGAATTTTCCGCTTCCCACATGTTGCGAACCTTGAGGTAGGCGTCGGAATCAGCACCAGCGCGATCTCCGAGCGCCAGCATCTGTTCCTTGGAATAGATGAGGCCGTTACGGGTAAAGGAGGAGTGGGCAAACTCCTTTGTCATGGAAAGTGCGTTGACTGGACATGCAACAACACAAAATCCACAAAAAATACAACGGGTAAAATCGAGCGTATACTCCTTGGCATAACGACGATCCGGAACTTCAGGATGGATGTCGCTAACCACACGAATGGCCTTGGCCGGACAAATAGCCTCGCAAAGATCACAGCCGACACATCTTTCAACGCCATCGTCGTAACGCCTGTGAGCGATGAATCCACGATATCCGTCGGCCAGGACAAGCTTCTCTTTCGGATACTGGGAGGTGACCTTCTTCATGAACATATGGCGCAGGGTCAGCTTCAAGCCCTGGCCTATTTCAGTAAACAATATGGTGTCAAGAAATTTCTTCAACATCTCAAACTCCTCTTCTGGAATATCCCGAAAACCTGATCATGTTTTGGCTGCCGTTTGTCTAACGCTCCAAAAAGTATGCCGCTATCCCCGTCACAATGATATTTGCAAAGGAGACCGGAAGCATGATCTTCCAGCCAAACCGCATGAGCTGATCATAGCGCAGTCGAGGAAGGGTTGCACGAATCCAGAAGAAAAAGAACAGGAAAAAGTAAACTTTGAGAAGGAACCAGATGACAGGGGGAATAAAGCCAAGCGCGGGAATGGGAGGATTCCATCCACCGAGGAAGAGAATGGTCGCAATGGAAGAGACAATAATCATGTTGGCATATTCGGCGAGATAGTAAAGAGAAAATCTCATCCCTGAATACTCGGTGAAGAAACCTGCCACCAGTTCGGACTCCGCTTCGGGAAGATCGAAGGGGGTTCGGTTTGTTTCGGCAATCCCGGAAATCACATAAATAACAAAGGCGACAATCTGGGGGAAGATGTACCAGTGCCAGAAACCGCCTGACTGGGCATCCTCTATCTTGACAAGTGACATTGAGCCAGAAAGGATCAATACTCCGATCACCGACATCCCTGCCGTCAGCTCATAGCTGATGACCTGAGCCGCCGAGCGCAGGGCGCCCAAGATTGAGTACTTGCTGTTAGAGGCCCATCCCCCAAGGAGAATGCCATAAGCTCCAATAGAGGAAAGGGCCAGGATGAGAAGGATTCCAACGTTGATATCAGCAATATAGGGATGGAGGGTCACACCCAACAGAGAGAATGAGTCATGACCGAAAGGAATGACGGAAAATGCGAGGATCGCGGGAACAAGGGAGATGACCGGAGCAATCCGAAAGATCGCCCGGTTGGCCTCGCTCGGAATAATGTCTTCCTTCGAAAGAAGCTTGATACCATCGGCAAGTGGCTGGAGAAGGCCCCATGGTCCCACCTCCATCGGACCAAGGCGGTCCTGCATAAACCCAAGAACCTTGCGTTCAAGGTATGTCAGGTATGCAATCATCGTCAATACTACAAAAAGGACGCCCAGCATGACGACAAGGGCTCCGATGAGGTCGTTGGCCAAACCCTACCCTTTCCTGTTTACTTCCGGAACTCCGGAAGCTTTCAACACACAAGATCCCTTTTCGGGAAGACAACCTTCCCTCGGAATAAAAAACTCTTTTCTGACTTGTAATAAAGGAATTCCGTCAGGCGATCGGCTCGACCTTAACGTCAATCGTCTGTCCGGACTGCGCGCCGGAATGCGCATTGAAGCTGACGCTGCCGGGAAATAGCTCCATGAAACGGGCATCGGCAAAATGGAACGGAAAATGAACCTCCCCGTCGGCCATCCCCGAGACCGGCTCGATCGGAAGGGAAATCCGGCCATGAGGGGTTGAAACCGATACACAGGCTCCCTTCTTGAGCTTCATCTTTCTTGCCCATTGACGCGGAACACGGAGGAGCCCTTCACCCTCGATGGTCATAAGATTTGAATCGAGGAGGGTTTGGGTTCCGGCGTGGTTGATGGACTTTGAAAGGGTCATAACAAAGGTATTTTCCTCTTTCGCAACCTTATCATCCGGAGTCGGTGCTGCAATAGAGTGAGGAGGTTGTTTCAAGAAGTCGGCCATGCGGGAATTGACGGACTCTCTCTCGGCCTTGTGAGGAGGCTGTGAACTGGGTATCGAAAGAAGGATCTCTCCTGTCTTTCCCTGAAAATAGGCAGCATTTCGTGTTGATGGACGAAGATCCGGGAAGATACGGAAAATTTCAGCGGAGACTGCCTCGAGGGAGTCAAACGGTAAGGGACGCCCCATCTGAGCCGCAAGACGAAGAATCATGTTTCCTTCGGCCAGGGCATTGCCCCATGGGGCCATGGCCGCAGCCACGGGTTGGACGAACCCTTCGGCGCTCACCACATGGCCAGAACGCTCAAAGGAACTTGCAGCCGGGAGGACATAGTGGGCCATATCGGCAAGAGGTCCCTGAAAAAGATCGGCCACCACAATCAGTTCCAGCTTGGAGAGAATTTTACGTACGCCGGCAGAGTCTGGCAGGAAGCGAAGAGGATCGACCCCAAAGGAGATGAGGGCCCGTATTTCTCCTGACTCGATTCCGCCTAGGATCTCCCGCAAGCCTCCTCCACCCGAAGGGAGCTTCGTATTCCAATGGCTTTCCCAAACGGACCTTTGTTCGGAATTTTTGGCCTCAAGAAGTCCCGGGAGCCACTCGAAAGAGGCACCCATCATGAGAACCCCTAAGTCGTTTCCAGACTCTGGAAGGACAAAGAGGCCGCTCCCTTCAGAGGCAAAAAGTCCTCGCTCTCCCATAAGGCGAATAAGTTCATGGGAGGCCTCAAATGCCGCATCGGAGCGATGGAATCTTCTTCCGGTAACGAAGATCGTCCGCTTTGATGATTTTACGTCAGAGACAAGGCGAAGGAATGCATCAGGATTGACACCCCAATTATCCAGGCGGACGCGAACCTCCGGGGAAAGATCGCCTGTCCCGGAGGAGAGTGTTTCACGGAGGGCCCGAAGAAAAACTGCCTCATATCCAGGGGCCAGGCGAATAACCTCACGAGCGCGACTTGAGATGCTGACATCACGACCATGGACAAGGTAGAGGGCCGCCCTGTTTTTCCTGACCGCCTTTTTAATGGCTAGTCCGGTGATATTCGACTCAACCGCTGGATCGGCACCGAGAACAACGATGAGATCGGCCTTCACAATATCCTCATGATCCACCAGGGGACGAAGCGAACCAGTGGCAGAGACAAGAGGAAGTGCCATGTTCATTAAGCCCTGACGGGCTTCTGTATCGAGGAAATTTGACTTCAGGGCCTGGCGCATGAACCTCTGGAAAATGAAGGCATCCTCAAGAGGAAGTCGGGAAGAGGCCAAGCCGGCCACACGGCCCTCACCCCGAGAGACGATGGCGGAAAGCTTTGTCGAGAGTTCGGGAAGGACATCATCCCACGTCGACGGAACCAGGCGTTGGGCTTTTTTGACATACGGAGTCTCGAGGCGACTTTTGCTTTGAACTCCGTTAAACCCGAATCGTCCAACCACACAGATCGATCCCTCATTGGGGCCCAGTCCCTCTCGGGAGGAAATTCTTACGATGGATTCATTTTCCGTATCCACCACCATGCGGCATCCCGAACTACAGGATGTGCATGTTGTTTCGGTTTTCTCCATTTGCCAGGGACGGAACTGGTAGCGCACAAATCTGTCGGTGATCGCTCCCGTCGGACAGACTTCAAGACAATCGCCACAGAATTCGCAATCAAGCTTCTTTCCTAAGGGCGGACCGATGATGGTGTCGAACCCTCGATTGATAAACCCAATTGCATGTACGTCCTGAATTTCGTCGCAGATACGAACGCATTTTCCACAGAGAATACAACGATTCGAATTAAATACGAGAACCTCACTTTTCATATCTTCGGGTTCATCGTTCCGATGGCTTTCAAAGCGGGAGTCCGATCCCCCATAGGCGAAGGACATATTCTGAAGGGGACACTCCCCTCCACAGTCGCAAACGGGGCAATCAAGGGGGTGGTGAAGAAGCAGGAGCTCGAGGTTGGTCTTGCGGGCCTCATGGACCTTCGAAGACTCGGTGAGGACCTTCATACCTTCGGTTACCTGCGTGATGCACCCCATAACTGTCCGCTTGCTATCTTCAAGTTCCACTGCACAGATACGGCAGGAGCCGGCCGGATCCATACGGGGGTTATAGCAGAAAGTCGGAATGGAGAACCCTGCGGCAGAGGCAGCATGAAGGATCGTTGTCCCAGCAGGAACTTCGACCTCTTTTCCGTTGACTGTCAATTTCACCATGGAAGCAGCCTCACCCACTAAATGATCGCTCTGAACTTGCAGGCATCAACACATGCCTTGCAGCGAATACAGGTCTCAAGATTGATATGGGCAACCTCGCCCTTGTCCCAGGTCACAGAGCCCGTCGGACAGACCGGCTCGCAAAGACCGCATGTGGTACAGTCCTCCTCAATGACGACATACTTGATCAAATTGGCACATACGGTACCCGGACAATGTTTATCGCGAATATGGGCCTCAAACTCTTCCCTGAAATAGCGAATCGTCGAGAGGACCGGATTCGGGGCTGCAGCACCAAGACCGCAAAGAGAGTTTGACTTGACATACATGGAAAGGCGGATAAGCTCATCCAGGTCGCCTTCCTGTCCCTTCCCCTCGGTAATCCTTGTGAGGATCTCCAGCATGATTTTCGAACCCACGCGACAAGGGGTACATTCCCCGCAGGACTCATCCTGGGTAAACTTGAGGAAGAACTTTGCTGTGTCAACAATGCAGGAGGCTTCGTCCATAATGACGATTCCCCCCGACCCCATGATCGCTCCCGCCGCAATGACATTTTCAAAATCTACCGGCGTATCGAGCCCGGAAGCGGGAATGCATCCTCCGGAAGGGCCTCCCAGCTGGGCAGCCTTGAACGGAATCTTTTTCTCGAGCATCCCTCCCCCAATATCAAAGACAATGGAGCGCAAGGGAGTTCCCGCCGGTACTTCAATCAATCCTGAGTTTTTGACAGATCCGGTCAAAGCAAAAGTCTTTGTTCCTTTTGTCTTCTCTGAGCCATAGGAGGCATACCAATCACCTCCGTTGAGAATAATGTGTCCCACATTGCCAAGGGTTTCAACATTATTGATCACTGTCGGCTTTCCCCAAACGCCTTTCTGTGCGGGAAAGGGAGGCTTTGGCCAAGGCATTCCGCGCTCGCCCATCAGGGAGGCGAGCAAGGCTGTTTCTTCTCCACAAACATAGGCGCCAGCGCCCTCCTTGATCGTAATATCAAAGGAAAAACCTGTCCCAAGAATATTGTCTCCGAGGAAGTTACGCTCCCTTGCATCGTCGATCGCCTTGCGAAGGCGCTTGATTGCCAAAGGATATTCGGCACGGCAATAGATGTATCCCTTCTTGGCATTGCCAATGGCATAGGATGCCGCCAGCATGCCCTCAAGGACACTATGGGGATCCCCTTCCAGAATCGACCGGTCCATAAAGGCACCGGGATCGCCTTCATCGGCGTTGCAAACAACATACTTTTCCTCGCCCTGGGATTGGCGGGTCAGTTTCCACTTGAGGCCGGTATAAAAGCCGCCTCCCCCGCGCCCTCTGAGTCCCGACTTTGTCATTTCATCAATGACCATGTCAGGGGTCATCTCAGTCAACATTTTCCGAAGGGCCTTGTAGCCGTCTGTGGCAATATAGTCATCGATACTTGAGGGATCGATAAGACCACATCGGCTGGAGACAATCTTCACCTGGCCCCTGAAAAAGCCTGTCTCGGCCATGAGAGGCAGCCCCTCGAAGGGCTTATGACCTGCGATGGGAATCTGGCAGACCGCGTATTTTTTTGCAAATTCCCCCTTCACGAAATGGGCATCGAAAATCTGTGGAATAATCAATGCCTTTACGTTCCGGTACGAGACGCGGTACATTCCGGGCATCGTGATGTCCAGAAGGGGCTCGTTGTGGCACATTCCGATACAGCCTGTCGGAATGATTCGGGCCTCAAGTCCTCTCTTCTCAAGCTCTTTTACGACCAGTTCCTCAATGGAGCGGGCTCCGGCGGCGAGGCCGCACGTTGCCATCCCAATATGGATCGTAGGGATTGCCACATCGCGAAAGAGACCGGCCGCCATTTCTTCTACCGTCTGCGTTGCCATCAGGTAAACTCCTCGGAGTCAGGGGCGACATCCCCCATGACTCACCTATAAGAAAACAGCATGAAATACATACTGTATATGGGATATCACTCACGCATCATCTACGCCGGAAAACAGAGTGAGGTCACCCTGCAATCCTGCGACTATTATACCCAAGACTGACTGGTCAGGAGACGCTGTCTCCATTCCGGTCGTGCCGGCTCCCGGGTGAATCAGGAGGCAGGAGAGGCCTCCGTCTCGGGTTCTCCCGCAGACTCTTCCCTGAATTGCTTGAGAAGATCCACCATCTTGTCTCCGGAGAGCTTTCCATAGGTATTTCCATTGACCATCGCCATGGGAGCCAGGGCGCAGGACCCGAGGCAGGAAACGGGCTCGAGGGTAAACATCATATCCTCGGTGTTTTCCCCCTCTTCGATATGGAGATTTTCCTTTATCTTGTCGACCAGAAGACCGGCCCCACGAACATGACAGGCAGTTCCCACGCAGACCTTGAGAATGAATTTTCCTCGTGGCTCCCGATAAAACTGAGAGTAAAAAGTCAGAACCCCGAACATCTTGCTATGGGGGATCCCCAGATCCTCTCCCACACGTTCGAGAACTTCAGCGGGGACATATCCGTACTTGTCCTGGATAGTCTGAAGAATCTGAACAACAGCACCTTCCCTGTTGCCGAACTCCTCACATATATGATCGATCTCTTCATCGGTGATATTTATTGTCGCAGCATTGTCATTGTGTGCCATTCTGCTATCTCCGAAGAATGTCAGTTTCGGTTGAAATATTGCCCTGTCCTACGAGAAAAGGAGCTTCTCCCCCCATATGTTCAGGGCATTGATCTGCCACAGGATTAAACCTGCGGCACATGGGAAAATGCGTTGACTCTCGTCAGCGATCACACTCTCCCATAACGATATCATAGGTTCCGAATATGGTAACGATGTCTGCGATCATATAGCCCCTTGCCATATGATCAAAGGCTCCCATGCTGACAAATGACGGGGCCCGAATCTTCATCCGGTATGGTTTTCCCGAGCCGTCACTGACAATATAAAAGCCAAGCTCTCCCTTGGGCGTCTCCGTTCCACAATAGGTGTCGCCAGGGGGAGTCTTGAAGCCTTCCACAACAAGGAGGAAGTGATGAATCAGGGTCTCCATGTTATGCATGACCCGCCCTTTAGGTGGGAAGGAGACCTTGTGGTCGTCGGTCATGAATGGCCCCTCGGGGAGCTTGTCGAGGCACTGCCGAATGATTGAGGCACTCTGACGCATTTCCTCAACCCGGATATAATAACGGTCGTATATATCTCCATTATGGCCTACAGGCACGCTCCACTCGACCTGATCATAGGCCGCATAGGGCTCATATTTTCGAAGATCATAATCGACCCCGGAGCCACGCAAGGTGGGACCGGACAGACCAAAATTGACGGCATCCTCGCCTGTGATGACGGCTATATGCTTTGTCCGGGCCAGCCAAATACGATTGGTCTCAAGGAGCGTATTGTATTCCTTGATATGTCCTTCGAAGGTTTCAACAAAGGAATAGAGGGCGTCGATGACATCGCGTGTCAAATCTCCCTCCACACCCCCAACCCGGTAATAATTGGTTGTCAGGCGGGCCCCGCAAATCTTCTCGAAAAGGTCAAGGAGAACTTCCCGTTCACGGAATGTGTAGAAGAAAACACTCATCGCACCAATATCAAGCGCCTGAGTCCCAAGCCAAAAAAGATGGTTGACGATTCGCTGCATCTCGGCCACGATGGTTCGGATATACTCGGCGCGGGCTGGAACCTTGAGCTGAAGAAGCTTTTCAACGGCCCGAACAAAGGCATAGTTGTTGGCCATCGCCGAAACATAATCCAATCGATCCGTGAGAGGGATGATCTGATTATAGGTTCGGTATTCAGCAATCTTTTCGGTGCCGCGATGGAGGTATCCCAGGTCGGGAACGGCCTTTTTGATTCTTTCCCCGTCAAGGTCAAGCAGAACTCTCAACACACCATGGGTACTGGGGTGCTGAGGCCCCATGTTGAGGAGGAACTGCTCTGTCTTGATCGAGGAGTCAAGGCCATTCAAGACAGCCTGGCGAAGAGTGGAGAGCGTAATTTCCCGCCGAACTGTCGGGGCCTCTGCCGCCGCGCCTCCGA
>JAKAAM010000052.1 GCA_021802325.1 Nitrospirota bacterium | reverse complement strand
CGACCCTCGAAGACTGACCACAGAAGAAGCCGGCATTGCTACCTTTATGACGGCACCTGTTCCGGGATCTGAAATTGGTGGCGATGGAGGGATTCGAACCCCCGACCGAGTGATTATGATTCACCTGCTCTGCCGACTGAGCTACATCGCCTTGGGGAAGAAATGGTGCTTCGTTGCGGAAAAACTTGTGTACTATAACACGGGAAAAACCCTGGAGCAATCCATCCAAGGAGAAAGCTCCAGACAAGGCTTTTAGTGATGCCCCTTCCCCAAGTGGCCTTCCCGGGTCAGGCGAGCATGTTCTTTCATGATGCACTTATCCATAATGACCGCCATCCCAGCAATCTCTGCCATACGATACCCCTCCTCACTGACGATCCCTTCCTGAATCCAAATTCGGGGAACCGCAGTCGCCACCGCTTCCCGCACAACATCCGGGATATCCGAAGCCTTTCGAAAGATCACCACAAGGTCGGGGGTCACAGGAAGGCTCTTCAGATCGGGATAGCAGGGAACGTGCGCCACGGAGGTCAGGTTAGGATTGACAGGAAGGACATCGAAACCATGGTCCTTAAGGTAGCTGGCGACGGTGAGGCTTGGACGTCCAAGCTTGTCGGAAATCCCGACAACAGCCACGGTCTTGGAGTCGATCAAAATGGATTTGATAAGATCATCATGTGCCATTGGCAGGGATTCCCCCGTGTGGTTCGTCTTGGATATATTTTAATGGGAAGGATCGGAGACGACACTAACCAAGCCGGACAACCAAAATAGGAACATCTTCTCTTTCAATGGGAGCCGACTGATCTTCATCATGCTATCATAGAATGATAGCCGACAGGAACCTGGAAGAGAAAAAACAGGCGGAATTCGGCATTTTTAAGAATTTTGCGAACAGGTTCGGCAATCCTCTCGAGGAAGAGGACGAAAAAACTCAACAACATTAAGGAACGTACGATGATCCATCTTCATGTCGACACAATGCCGTATTTCCGACCGGGGGTCCGGGAAGCCATGGATAAAGAGCTCGAGGATACCGTTGTTCCCACCGCTCGAACCCGAAGGGGGCTTAAAAAGGCTGCACGCCTCGAGGGATATCGGGATGAAGTCGCACGGTATGCCCATTGCCGACCGGAAGAAGTGATCTTTGTCTCCTCCGTAACAGAAGCCAATGCATGGGCCATACGGGGAGCGCGGTTTTCCGGAAACACTTCACCGGATCATATTTTGGTCTCCCCTCTTGAACACAGCTCTGTTCTCCGAAGCGCAGAAGCCCTTTCCCGCGAGACAGGCGGCCGAATACAGCTTCTCACACTGACCCCCCAAGGCACAGTCGACACCGAGGCTCTCAAAAGAAAATGGCCGGGAGAAAGAACATTGGTCTCCTTGCAACGAGTGAACCCGGAGACCGGACTCGTCCAGCCCCTAGAGGAGGTCGCCGGAATCGTAAGGGATAGAGGCGGAATTCTCCACAGTGACTCCTCGGCGGCCCAGGGATGGGAGCCGCTCTCCTTGAGCAGTGATGGACCCGACCTGATGTCCCTCTCCTCCGCCGTTGCCGGGGGTCCAGCAGGAATCGCGGCGCTTCTTCTTCGCCGGGGTGTCCGGATCAATCCCTGGCTTCTGGGAGGGGCCCAGGAAGACGGACGTAGGGCAGGGAGCCAACCGGTCTTCCTTGCTGCAGGATTTGCCCAAGCTCTCCGGCAGGAAAAAGAATCCCTCCCGACAGATCGCCAGCGGCTTGAACACCTGGATCATCTTTTTCTTTCAGCCGTCCAGAAGGACTATCCGGAGGTGAAGATTGCGGCCCTTCATGCCCCAAGACGCCCTGGAATTCTCAACCTCCTTGTCCCTGAAGTTGACGGCCAGGCCCTCCTCTCATTACTTGACCGGGAAGGGGTGGAAGTGGGAACCGGAGCCAGCTGTTCCGCCCAATCATTAACTGTTTCCCATGTTTTGACTGCCCTCGGCTACCCTGCACGTCAGGCACAAGGGTCTATCGTGCTATCGCTCGGATGGTGGAACCAGGAGTCAGACCTCGGCCTTTTTCAGTCCGCATTGAATAAATCTCGAGGAATCCTCTCTCGGATCAATGTAACCGGAGCCACGGCCTAGAGGTCCTCAGCGCTTCCTTTGACGCCTTGCAAACCGTTAATAAGGGGAGATCAGGTCAATGGCATTGGAAGAAGGAGTCAATCATGAGTGACGCCACGCAGAAAATTCATGCAATTATTGGGGGCACGGGGTTTGTTGGACGTTATCTGGCCGATGCCCTCAGAACGACGGGACAGGGTCGTGTTCGCCTCCTTGCAAGAAAGCATCCCGACTCTCTCCCTCCGGAGACGGAGTTCTACCCGGCAGATGCAGTCTCTGGAATGGGGTTAAAAGAAGGACTATCTCACGCCAATGTCGTCTGGTATCTCCCAGGAATTCTTGCAGAAACCCGGGAACAGTCCTACGAGATGGTTCATCATCAGGGCGTCGTCAATACCTTGTCGGCGGTGGATCAGCTATCTCTGAGAAGGATTGTCCATGTGAGTGCTGTGGGAACCGCCCCCAACGCGCCCAGCGCCTATCATCGGACAAAGGCCCGAGGAGAGGAAGCCCTCCGTAAGAGCCACCTCCCCTATACCATCGTGCGCCCCTCCCTGGTCTTCGGAAAGGGGGACCGCTCAATCAATCAATTTCTGGACATCGCCCGACTCGTCCACGTCCTCCCCATGATCGGACCCGGAACGGCTCGAGTCCAGCCGATTTTCGCAGGAGATCTCGCAAGACTGTGCGTCATGATTTCCGAGCGAGAGGAAACCCTGGGCAAGATCTATGAAGCCGGAGGACCCCGTATCTACACCTACCGACAGATGATGGAGGCCATAAAAACCTCTCGCCATCTCAAGACACCCATTCTGGGAGCACCTGTCGCCATCATGATGGCCTCGGCCGTGGTGCAGAAGCTGCTTCTTCCCCGCCCATTTCTGACTCCGGACGTTCTCAGGATGGCCCTCTCTGACAATGTTCCCGAAAAAAATGCCTGTGTGGCGGATTTTGGAATGACCCTTCTCGCCCTTGAAGCCTGGCTTGAAGGGAATTCCGGCCTATGAACAGACTGCAAGCCCTTTTTATCTCCCACGGAGCTCCCCTCTCACTCGAAGACGAAGACTGGATGAAATCTCTGAGGAGTTTCGGGGAGAAACTTGGGGATATCCGAGGCATCATCATCCTCTCTGCCCATTGGGTCGAAAGAGGGCTTTTTGCAGGGCCCCTTATCCCCTCTCCTCTGATTTATGATTTTTGGGGCTTCCCCGAAAGACTCTATCGCATTCACTATCCTGCCCCACCCGGGGCGGATCTTCTCCGTGTTTTGCAAAAGCTTCCGGGGATCGGGCCAGTTACTCCCGCACCATCTCGCGGCCTCGATCATGGAATGTGGGTGCCACTGATCGGACTTCTTCCACAGGCAGACATTCCTGTTCTTGGCCTCTCGCTCCCGGGAACAGAGCCCGGGCGTCTTCACTCCCTCGGTCAGGCACTAGCCCCCCTGCGGGACGAGGGCATTCTTGTCATGGGCAGCGGGGGACTTACCCACAACCTGGGAGCCCTTATGGCCGGAGAGAATCACGCGGTGACACCCTGGGCTCAGGAGTTTGACCAGTGGGTCGTCCGAAAGCTTGAGTCCTCCGACATACCCTCCCTTCTCAACTTCAGGAAGGACGCTCCAAACGCCTCCCTCTCTCATCCGACCATCGAACATTTAGCCCCTCTATTCGCGGCAATGGGAGCTGCCGGTGAGGGATTTCGAGTATCCTTTCCCGTGGATATGTTCCGATACGGGTCCTTGTCGCTTCGCTCGGTGGCCTTTTGGAACCCGGAACCCCCAGCGTCCCCCTGACCTTGAAGCCACTGGCTCTCTTCGTATACAATAGCATTCTGTCTCAAGCCTTTTGCATTATCTGTTAGACGCGGTTTTTCCCGGAGGACGACATGGAAAACAATAAAAATATCACGATCAAGGCGTATCTTAAGCCAAGCTGCGGATGGAGCCGAGGAGTTCGTGCGGTCTTCACCAAATACTCTCTCCCCTACAATGACATCAACATCATCGGTGATCCCGAAGCCTACAGTGAAATGGTGCGGAAGTCGGGCCAACGCCTGTCTCCCTGCGTCGAAATCGATGGAGTGATGCTTGCGGATGTGAGTGGGGAAGAAGTGGAAAACTATTTGATTTCGAGAGGTCATGTTGTACCGATTGAGTCAAAGGATTCAACGCCTCTCGACAGAGGCTGCCAAGACGGCGAACCGGTCGAGATGGGATCGTGGGGAACGAACAAGAGCTCCTGACCGGCCAAATGGTTGGTGCAGACAGTGGCTGAATGTTGATAAGGCAGAGGAAGGGGAGATTAGCGATGCATCGAGTGGATCTGATGAAGTCAGAAGAGGTTGCCACCGGAACGGACGTTCTGGCCAAGGGCACGAAATGGAAAGAGCTGGCACTCGTCGTGGGAGCCTTTGTATGGATCCCTGCGACACTTTATCTGCTCCTTTTTGCCCCGCTCCCCATGGTCCATGACATGGTTCATCCCGTTCGCCATGCATTCAGCTTTGTCATGTGCCACTGATTTTCGGACAAGCTTTCCTCAATAAGGGGGCGAATGGAGATATCCCATCCGGATCTCTCTCTCGTCCCTTTTCTCTTTTTTATCTCACGCGCTCGTAGCTCAGTCGGATAGAGCAACAGCCTTCTAAGCTGTGGGTCGCTGGTTCGATTCCAGCCGGGCGCACCAATACCAGAGCCAATCTCAAAAAATCCCCTCCCTCAGAATTGCATTTTTGCTCCAAATTTGCTCCACTATCAAGGAATGGATTTTTCGATTCCTGAGCAAAGGGGGGAGCATGGCGACGATCCGGAAACGAGGTGACTACCAATGGGAAGCGCGGGTCCGGCGGCGGGGGTACCCGACACAGAGCAAGACCCTCAATACAAAGATCGAGGCCGAGGCTTGGGCGCGTGAAGTCGAAGCAGAGATGGACCGGGGCGTGTTCGAGTCCCGATCCGAGTCTGAATCGACGACCCTTGGACAAGCCCTGGATCGATTCGACCGGGAGAGGAATCTCTCTGACTCTCGAGAGCAGTATCGATCCCTTCTGAACATCTGGAAGCGGGACCCGCTCGCCCTGCGCTTCCTTTCCCAAATCAAGGGAAAGGATCTCGCCGAATGGAGGACGCGCCGGGAAGCAACGGGCGTGGGGCCTCAGACCGTTATCCACGAATTGAATCTGATCTCGCGGGTTTTCAATGCCGCGATCCGGGAATGGGGGATGGGAGGACTGCAGAATCCCGTCCAGAAGATCCGGAAGCCGAAACTCCCTCTCGCCCGGGACCGTCGCCTCGCCCCTGGCGAACTCGACCGGATCCTTGCCGCCTCCGGATCCCCGGTCCTGTCCGACCTCGCCCAGTTTGCGATTGAGACAGCTATGAGGGAATCGGAAATTGCCCGAATGGAATGGCACCATGTTGACTTGAGAAAAAAAGTATATTTCATGCCATACGAATCGCAAAGAAAGCCGACCCGAAATGTCCCTCTTTCTCCCGGAGCGCTCGCTATCCTTGAGCGGATTCCCCGCCGGCTCGACGGAAAAGTCTGGGGAGTGACTGGGCACGCCATTTCCGTGGCGTGGAGACGAGCCGTGGCCCGCGCCCGGAAAGCCTACGAGAAAGAGTGCGAAGAAAGGAACGAAAAGCCGGATCCGGCCTTCCTGGTCGACCTGACCTTCCACGACCTCCGGCACGAGGCGACTTCGCGCTTCTTCGAGAAGGGACTGAATCCCATGCAGGTGGCGGCCATTACGGGACACAAGACGTTGCAGATGCTAAAAAGGTATACTCACCTGAAAGCGGAGGATCTGGCGGAGATGTTAAAGTGACAGACCTTATTTTTGTCTAGTGAGAATGAAAAATGGTTGCAGCAAGTCAAATTGAGACAAATTTTCTCATTAAAATTTGAGATCGCAGGGGGAGCACCATGTCTGAAATGATGACGACAGAGCTTCTTGTCGAAGCAGAATGGATTCTTCAGGAATATTGGACCAAGGGTAGATATCCTATCCAAACTCTTCGTGGTGGGTGGAGTGATTTTGA
>JAKAAM010000051.1 GCA_021802325.1 Nitrospirota bacterium | reverse complement strand
GGGAGCCATCAGGAAAGACAATCCGGCAAGGAAGGCGAAAAGAGCGGTCTGCGCCCTTCCCCGGGAGCATGGAATCACGCGAAACTCCTGAAATAAGGGAAAATCGAAAGAGAAAGAAGGAAAAAAACTTACGAAAGGCTCAGGAGATCTCGGGCAATGGACAGGGCCGAAGGGGAGATCTTTTCTCCGCCCAGCATCCGGGCGATCTCCCGAACCCGCTCCTCCCCTTCGACGAAAAACGCCCGGGAGGTTGTATCATCCTTATCCGAGAGCTTCTCCACGAGAATGTGATGATCGCCCTTCCGGGCCACCTGATGAAGATGGGTAATGGAGATGACCTGTCGGGTCTGTCCGATTTCCCGAAGAAGGTCTCCTAAAACCTCGCCCACCTCCCCGCCGATTCCAGAGTCGATCTCATCAAAGATGAGGGTCGGGACAGGATCCTTGTCGGCCAGCGTCCGGGTAATCGCCAACAAGACCCGGGAGGTCTCCCCTCCGGAAGCCACCTGACCCAGGGGCTTTTCTGGCATGCCCGGATTGGCGGAAAACAGAAACTCCACCTGCTCAGGGCCGTAGGCTCCTCCGAGATCTCCCTCGTAGGGGACCATCGAAACGGTGAAGGAAGGATGATCGATCCTGAGTCGCCGCAAGGACTCCTTCACCGCCTCAGAAAAGGCTCCGGCCGTCTTTTTGCGCCTCGCCGAAAGTTCGTTGCCGACCTTCTGCAACTGTTTATGGAGACGGGAGATCTCTTGGTCAAAGGCCTCAAGCTCCCGATCAACCTCGTCTGGATCTCCTCCCCCCGACTCCTCGAGGACGTTCACCAGCTCCTCCGGACGGACATGATATTTTTGGGCCAAGCGGCGATAGAGGGAAAAACGGCTCTCCAGTGTCTCAAGCTGGCCGGGATCAAGCTCAAGCCCCTCCTGATAGTGCCGGAGTTCCCCTGCCAAGTCCTTGAGAATCTCCCGGGCCTCTCCCAATCGCTCCTGGAAAATCTGGGCCGCCGGATCGAATCCCAGAATATGATCAATCTCGCCAGAAATGCGACCGATGTGGACAAGGACGCTTTCCTCATCCTCGCTGAGCATCTGGTAGGCCCGTCCCGAAGACTGAAGGATCTCCTGAAGGTTCAATTGGGCGGACAAGGTCGCAGAGAGCTCCTCGAACTCTCCCGGCCGCCCGGAGAGCAAGTGTGCGTCTTCTTGACGTTCCCTGAGCTCCGAGAGGGAGCGGTCGAGATTGGCCTTGCGTTCAAGAATCTCCAACCGCTCCCGGCGCTTTGCCAGAATCTCCCGGCGCAGGCGTTCATAGTCTGACGCCAAGGAGGATGTTCCGGCATACTCATCGAGAAACTGACGATGATTTTCCCCGCCACTCATCCGAAGGCTTTCCCCCTGTCCGACAAGGTCAAACAGCAGGAGAACCAGTGAAGAAAGCTGGGAGGTGGAGACCGCGTGCCCGTTGACTGTCTGACGAAGGCGACCGTGGGGAGAGATGAGGCGCCGGATCACAATATCGTCATCCGGAGTGAGAATCTCTGAAAGAGCGTCGGGGATGGGTGAGGAAAGAGGGGTAAAAAAAGCTTCGACAACGGCCTCGGAGCTTCCGGGACGAACAGAAAGGTTCCGGGGCTTTTGCCCCGCAATAAGGGAAAGGGCATCGACAAGAAGGGACTTCCCGGCACCGGTTTCACCCGTGATAACGGTCAGCCCCCCGTCGAATGAAAGAGAGATCTCGTGGATGGTGGCAAAAGAAGCCACCCGAAGGTGGGAAAGCACCCGGTCAGGCCGCCAGGATTTCTTCGATCTTGTCCTTGAAGGTCTTCTTGCTCTGGGCGCCCACCAGCTTGCTGACGATTTTCCCGTCCTTGAAGAAAATCAGGGTTGGAATCCCCATCACCTGATAGCGCACCGCAATCTCCTGGTTGTCATCGGTGTTGAGCTTCAGGAAGGAGACGCGTCCCTTGTACTCCTCGGCCAGCTCATCGACCACGGGAGCCACCATCCGGCAAGGACCGCACCAGGGGGCCCAAAAGTCGACCATGACAAGGCCTTTCGACTCGAGGACCTTCTTGTCCCATTCTGCAGTGGTGATTTCCGCGACATTTGCACTCATAAAAGACTCCTTCTTTTAGGTTTTGAGAGCCAAACAGATCCCTGTCGACGAACTTCACGGAGCTTCAGTCGACCGACATCCCTCGGGTTCTTGTATCTTTTCATTCTACACGATCCGTGTTCCCAAGGGAAAGACAGGCGAGCCATGGAAATGCGGCACCTTCTTCCGGAAAGATTTACAGGAAAAAAAAAGGGGGGCCGGAGCCCCCCTTTCGTTTCGGAGACGATCTTAGTACATGTCGCCCATACCGCCGGCGCCGGGCATTGCCGGACCCTTGGCTTCTTTCTCGGGGATGTCGCAGATCATCACCTCGGTGGTCAGAAGCAGACCAGACACGGAGGCCGCGTTCTGGAGCGCGCTCCGGGTCACCTTGGTCGGATCGATAATTCCGGCCTGAATCATGTCCACGTAGGTCTCAGTGGCGGCATCAAAGCCCATGGAGCCTTTCTCCGAACGAACCTTCTGGAGAACCACCGAGCCTTCGAGGCCCGCATTGTGAGAGATCTGGCGAAGCGGCTCTTCGAGCGCCCGCTTGATGATGTTGACACCGATCTTCTGGTCGCCTTCGGCTTTGAGGTGATCGAGAACGGCCGAAGAACGGAGAAGGGCGACGCCTCCGCCGGGAACGATTCCTTCCTCGACAGCGGCCTTGGTGGCGTGGAGGGCATCCTCGACGCGCGCCTTCTTTTCCTTCATTTCGGTTTCAGTGGCAGCGCCCACATTGATCACGGCGACTCCGCCGACGATCTTCGCAAGCCGCTCCTGAAGCTTCTCCCGATCATAATCGGACGTCGACTCTTCGATCTGGGCCTTGATCTGCTTCACCCGGGCCTGGATCTTCGCATGCTCGCCCGCCCCTTCGACGATCGTGGTGTTATCTTTGTCAATGGAAACGCGCTTGGCCCGTCCGAGGTCGGAGAGCTTCACGTTCTCCAGCTTGAGACCGAGATCCTCGGCAATCATCGTCCCGCTGGTAAGCACGGCGATGTCTTCGAGCATGGCCTTTCTCCGGTCACCGAAACCAGGAGCCTTCACGGCCGCCACATTCAGTGTGCCGCGAAGCTTGTTGACCACGAGTGTCGCCAAGGCTTCACCTTCAACCTCTTCGGCGATGATGAGCAGGGGACGGCCCATCTTGGCAATCTGCTCGAGAATCGGGAGAAGGTCCTTCATGTTGCTGATCTTCTTTTCGTGGATCAGGATGTAGGGATTGTCCAAAACAACATCCATCCGCTCCTGATCGGTCACGAAATAGGGAGAGACATATCCACGATCGAACTGCATTCCTTCGACCACATCAAGAGAGGTCGACATGCTCTTGGCCTCTTCCACAGTGATCACCCCGTCCTTGCCAACCTTATCCATGGCATCGGCAATGAGACGGCCGATCTCAGCATCATTATTCGCCGAGATCGTGGCAATCTGGGCAATCTCCTTCTTGTCCTGACAGGGCTTGCTCAGCTTCTTGAGCTCCTCGATCACGGCCGTGACGGCAAGATCGATTCCGCGCTTGATGTCCATCGAATTGGCACCGGCGGTCACATTCTTCACCCCCTCACGGTAGATCGCGTGAGCAAGGACAGTGGCGGTGGTGGTTCCGTCTCCGGCGATGTCGCTGGTCTTCGAAGCCACTTCCTTCACCAGCTGGGCGCCCATGTTCTCATAGGGATCCTTGAGCTCGACCTCTTTGGCCACGGTCACACCATCCTTGGTGATGGTCGGGGCACCGAACTTCTTGTCGATGACCGCATTGCGTCCCTTGGGGCCAAGCGTGACCTTCACGGCGTCGGCCAGAGCCGTCACGCCACGAAGAACAGCACTCCGGGCCTCGTCACTGTAAACCATTTGTTTAGCCATATGTCGATCCTCCTGATTGATAGTCAAAAAATGAATCCAATTTTATCGCCCGCCTCTTGGCGGGAAAGGCCTACTTGGAAAAGACGCCGAGGATGTCCTCTTCCCGAAGGATAAGGTAGTCGGTGCCTTCCATGGTGATCTTGGAGCCGGAATACTTGTCGAAGAGGATGGTATCGCCCTTCTTCAGAGACTTGACGTCGTCACCGATCTCCTCCACCTTGCCCTTCTGAGGCTTTTCCTTGGCGGCATCGGGGATGTATAGGCCTCCCTGAGTCTTTTCGACCTCCTCGGCATAACTCACAAAAACGCGATCCTTCAACGGTTTAAACTTCATTCAAACCTCCCTCGTGTTTGGGGTTGTTCATCAGTTTTAGCACTCGCATGACCTGAGTGATAAAAGCATACCAGAGGGAAAGAGGGTTGGCAAGCCCCTATCGAGAGTGCTAACAGCCACAACGTGACGGAAGGAAAAATCCTTGAACGACAACGAGGAAAAACGGGCCGGGATGAACCGGCCCGGAGGGATGGGTCGGGATTACCGTTCGATCCGCTTTTTGAGGAGAGAGACCGCCGCAACCAGCTGGGTATCCTTCTTGCCTGACGGAATCGGATAAAGAAGATGCTTCTGGATATTTCCCGGGGGAATCACGATCCGTTGCTCTTTCCCGTCAGGGTTCAGGAAGTGATGCTTGAGGTCGACCTCCCGGGGAACCTCAATGGAGCGGGCTCCCTTGGGAATGAACTCCTTGACGATAAGGTCGGGAGTGATGCCGTAATCCTGGATGGAGCGACCGGAGGGGGTAAAGTATCGGGCCGTGGTCAGGCGAAGGGCCGAACCGTCAAACAGCGGGAGAATGGTCTGCACCGATCCCTTGCCGAAGGTCTGCGTTCCAAGGATTGTGGCGCGATGGTAGTCCTGCAGGGCACCGGAGACAATCTCTGCCGCGGAGGCCGTTTCCGTGTTGACAAGAATCACGATGGGAATCTGCGGGAAGCCATTTCCCCCATGGGAGCGAAAAGCTCGGGCCTGACGCCGCCCCTTCATGGAGACGACCGTCTTGCCATCGGGGATGAAGAGAGACGATACATCCACCGCACTGGTGAGAAGGCCACCCGGATTGTTCCTGAGATCGATCACCAGTCCGCGCATTCCCCGGCGATCAAGTTTTTTCAGGGCCGCATCAAGATCCCGTCCCGTATTCTCGGAAAACTCCCGAATGAGCACATAGCCGATATGGTCAGGCATCATATGGAACTTCACGGTATGAATCTTGATGATCTCCCGGACAAGGTCAAAGTTTTTCGCCTGAAAAACTCCCTTGCGGTAGATCGTCAGAACCACATGGGTCCCTGGCTTGCCGCGCATCTTTCGAACGGCCTTGGCCAGACCCAGGGTTGCCGTTCCGACTCCATTCACCCGGATGATCTCATCACCGCTCTTGATTCCCGCATTGAAGGCCGGAGACCCGTTAATGGGGGCCTGGACAAGAATATGGTTTCCGGAGGTTGTGATCTTGATTCCCACGCCCCCAAAACGTCCCTGGGTATTGATCTCGAGGTCATGATACTCCTGGGGAGTCATGTACTCGGAATGGGGGTCAAGTGAAGCCACCATCCCCCGGATGGCACTGTCGAGAACAGGGCGGGCAGGAATGCGGTCCACATAGTCGTTCTGGATCAGAGCATAGACCATGGAAAAGATCTTGAGGCTTTTATCGGTTCCCCCGTCGGCAAGAACAGCATGGCCCACTCCCCCGGCGAGAATCCCCACAAGAAGAAGAAGTATGACATTTCCTGTCTTCATCAGAATTTTCCAGCCACTACGTTTTGGACCCTTCATAAATTCAAAAAGACGCATCAATAATCCTCAATCCCAATCCCGGCATCTCCGGACAAGTTCCAGCCTCTGACACTATCCCCTCCACACGTGCCCGAGTAGTAAGATTATCATTCATTTTTGCGCATTACAAGAAAAAATCAAAGAAAAATCCTTCGCCAGCATTGAAAAAGGAAGGGAATTCCTCGCAAGATCTTCAACGTCTCTCTAGTGCGCCAGAAAACGCATCGGGCTCATCGGGTGCCCACGATGGGTCACGCCAAAGAAAAGTGTCGACTTTCCTTTGGTCCCCCCCCGACCGACCGTCCCGAGGATCCGCCCTGCCGATACGTGCTCCCCCTCACGCGCATAGAGCCGGTCGAGGTGGCCATAGAGCGTATAGAGATGGTTGCCATGGGAGAGAATGATTAATCGACCATATCCCGTGTAGGATCGGGCAAAAAGAACCTTTCCCGACCAAGCCGCCCTGACCTTCTCTCCGATGGAGGCGGCA
>JAKAAM010000050.1 GCA_021802325.1 Nitrospirota bacterium | reverse complement strand
GTTCACGTTATTTCTTGTTCCCGTTGTCTATGCCAGGGTGGAGGGGCTCTCTGCTCGATGGACCCCGGGGAATTCTTCGAGACTGCACCGAGAGGAGGAGACTCATGGAACATGATCAACGGGTTCGCCGGCCGACCATTGTCGGTGCGATTTCCCGGGCTTTGCTTTTCGCCGGAATTCTGGGGGGATGCACCTTCAACCATCCTCATCCGACCCTTCACGCGGCGGGTCTCACTCCGGATGCCAGCCCCAACGGGATCATCGTGCGGGCAATCAACCCGTTTTATAACCGGAAGGCACTTCCCTACGAGCTTCCTTACACAATCCATCTCGATGCCGACCACCCCTATGTGATCCATTGCGAGCACAACCGGGTTGTGAAGCTTCCCTCCCGTTACCGGAATGTGATCGTCCGGTTCATCGGACGGGAAAACGGCTATGTGCAGTCGGTGGAGGTGAAGGGAACGGACTGGAACAACCGGATCGATCGCCGGTTTTACTTTCACCCGGATCTCGACCGTTTCCTGCGGACCCTTTCGCCGGTGGCCGTGGATAGTCAGAAGGGAATCGGAATCGGCAATTACGTCAACGGATGTACCGATCCGCTCCTGATCCTTTCGGTGGCTCCCGGCACCTCAAAGGTCGTCAACGAATTCACCTTTCTCGGGGACTTTATCCAGAAGCTTCTGGATCCTCAGAGCCCGCTCAAGGTTTTCTCGTTTCTCCTCGTCGACCAGTGAGAAAAAGACCCATCCTTACGGAGGCGCAGGAGGAGATTCGTGTATACGGTTGAGGAGATGCGACGGACGATTGCCCATCATGGGGTCAGACTGACCCCTCAGCGCTCTGCCATTGTGGAGGAACTCATCCACTTTCCCGGCATCTTTTCCGTGGCTGATCTGCAAAAAAGGATGGAGGACCGGCATCCTGATCTCGGACGGGCCACGCTTTTCCGGACGATTGATCTCTTTGTCCGGCTGGGTGTTCTCGAGCGGATGCATCGGGAAGAGGGCGAGGATGGATATATCGTGGGGATGGCCGGACACCATCACCATCTCATCTGTCGCGTATGCGGAGAGGTTCGCCACATCGATTTCTGTCCGATTGTCCCTGCCATTGACGAAAGGGTTCTTCGGGAAGGATATGCAGAGACGGTGCACCGTTTCGATATTGAAGGAATTTGTCTCAGCTGTCAGCAAAAGCGGGACAGCAAACTGAAGAAGGGGCTCAGGGCCCCAAAGGCTTGAAGGCGGGAAGCTCGCTGGAGGCAATATAGAGCCCGGCCCCGAGAAGAATCAGCAGGGCGATGATGAGAAGGACAGGCTTCAGATAGGAAGGAGGATGTGTGGACACGAGCAAAATTTTAGGCGGGTTGAAGACGGGAGTCAAGGGATCGGCGCTTGTTCTTGCCCTTGCAGGTTCTTTGCTGGCAACGACCGGATGCACATCGGATAATGGATCCGGATCGGCGATTTCTGTGG
Source organism: Nitrospirota bacterium (assembly GCA_021802325.1). The sequence goes on along the minus strand of JAKAAM010000050.1, from coordinate 4,832 downwards.
ACGACCAGCCGACTCCGATCCGATTTGAAGGGCAGTCCACACCGGTTCTTCTTCCCCGGACAAATCTCTACATCTTTCTGACCTCGAGTCGCCCCCTTTATATGCGCGATGGTGTCTATTATCAGTACTATCAGGATCACTGGTATCGCTCGGAAGATCTCAAGGGGCCGTGGGAGGCCATCGACGGAGATCAGATTCCCGATCTTCTGCAAAATCTTCCGCCCGACTATTACTACGACAATTTTCCTTACAAGCTGCAAAAAGACCACTAATTCAGGGGGCTGGCTTCTGGCCGGTGGACAGGAGTCGTCGCCCGGATCCCCCCTCGATCCTTGCCGCGATGTGCTGGCCGATTCCGATTCCGGTTTTTTTCGAGGCACTACCTTCCCGACAGAAGATTTCCAGCCATCCCGAGCTATTGACAAGACAGCCCAGCGATCCTTTCGGGACCTCCTGATATCTCCTGACATAGGGAATCGCAGTCCCGGCATGTGATATGTCCACTTTTTCCGGAAGGAGAAGGGCATAGTAGTCGAGAAGAATGTTGCCGAAATGGTCGACGTTCCAGGCCAGAAGACGACCGTCGGAAGGCTCGTGGTCGTCCCCCCAGGAGGTCAGGGATTCCGTGGCAACCCGGGGGCCCATATTCTTTGGCATCAATCTCCCTGCAGCAAGGGCGACGACGGCCGGGGCAAACAGGTCCCTCCCCTGAAATGTTGCGGTGGCCTCTCCCCCAAAAATCTCCGGAGAGTTCATATGATAGAACTCAAGTCCCTCGATCCAGTCGGTCAGAAGTGACGGCAATCCGTTGTCGGGAAGAATGAAGAAAAAGTTCTGCCCTTCCCCGGCCAGGGCCCGTCGGGTGCCTCCCACCCCTGGATCCACGACACAGAGATGAATGGTTCCCGGGGGAGAGACCCTGATGATGTCGACCAGGGGGGGAAGGGCCAACGCCGGTGAAAAGGACGGAATCTCATGGGTGACATCGATCACCTCACAATGAGGCGCTCCGGACAGAATCCTGAGTTTGACGCTGGCCACATAGGAGTCTCTTGTGCCGAAATCCGAGGTGAAGGTGACGAAACGTTTCATGGATCCTTTCCTCCGGAGGTTCTCCACCAGACGGGAGCCGAAAGTGCCACCAGAAGCCCGAGAAGCGCCCCTCCCCAGAAAAAGTGAAGATTCGGCGTGGCCCAAAAGGCGATAAATCCACCCAGAAGTGCCACATTCAGGGCTTCCGATCGGAGAGTCTGCCCATGATTTTGGCACAGAGCTCTCCATAAGACCCTAAGGGTTCCGGGGGGAAGGGGGAATCGAGGAAGGAGCCCGGGAACCCGTTCCCGATAGTTCCCATACTCAGGGTGGAGAGCCATGACCTCTCTCTCTTCGATCCGGGAAAACAAGAAGAGGAGGGGGATGTCGATTCCGAGAAGAAGCAGGGCTCCTTGAGGTGAGGAGACGAGAGAAAGAGCGAGAATCATTCCGGCCGACCCGAGATAGATGGGGTGGCGGACGACCCCATAAAGCCCCTCGGTGTGAAGTTCCCGGGCTTCGGGTGCCCGGCTCCAGACGGATCGTGTCCCGAGGATGGACGACGCCGAGAGGCGCAGGAAAAGTCCTCCGCCATAGAGACACAGTGCCGGGAGCATGAGCAGCTTTCGTTCAAGGGGAAAGATGGGAGTCGCGGCTCCCCAAAGGTCATGGGGAAATGACCATAACGGGAAGGGGTGGCGGGCGTTTTCCAGCATGGCAAGAAGAAAGGGAATGGCCAGCAAGAAGATGCGGAGACGGTAGGCTCCTTGGGCCAGAGGTTCCCAGAGTCGTATATGGCGTGGAGCGGTGACGGGGGGCATGATGATCAATCCTCGGGATGGGGTCATGAATGAAAACATCGTAGCAGGAAGGGGTGTTTTAGTGAAAGTCCTGAAGCTGGCAAGGATTTCTGGTGCGTATTTTTTGCCGGGACTTCTTGCGGCGTCCTGTGCCGTGACATCCGGACCTCCCTCTTCCCGTGTCCTGTCCGCGGAGGCCCATCAAGCCCTTCTCTCCGGAGACGTGGTGAAGGCCGTGCGCCTGGACCGAGAAGCGCTCGCCCGCTCTCCTGACGATGTGGCTCTTATGAATAACCTGGCGGTCGCCCTGGTGAGAAGCGGGAAAAAAAGGGAGGCGGAGGCCCTTCTTCAGCAAGCCCTTCTCAAAAGCCCTGACAACCCCCGCATCCTTTTGAATCTCGCAAGGATCGACCTCACCTTGGGGGAGATCGGCTCCGCTTATGGCTATGCCTCGAGGATCGTTTCCCGGGACCATTGGCCTGGCGGCTTCCGAACCCTCATGGGAAAGATTGATATTGACCGGGGAGACTACCAGGAGGCCCATATCTATCTCCACGAGGCCCAGGAGCGTCACCCGGAGAACCCCCTCATCCTGACCTATCTGGGGATCGTCCACTACCGGATTGGAGAATTGGCCGATTCCAGAAAAAACTTTCGGTCGGCCCTCGCCCTCCACCCCTCCCGGGCACTGGCCCGCACCCTTCGGTCCTTGCTGGCTCATCCCGAAAGAGTTTTGGGCAGGGCAGAGGGAGCTCTAGGGGCCAGCCCCAACTCAAAGAGGCAAAGCCTCCCATTGACAGGACCCCATTGAGCCTTTCGGGAGAGGGGCCCCCCCGGAAGAGTGATGTCGGGGGAAAAGACTTTTCTTTCGATCGGGTTCGCGTTAGAATAGAAAGATTCCATACCGTAGGAAAGCGGTGTTGGCAACAGGAGGATCTACTCGCATGTCACTTTCAAACCAAAACAATCTTAAAGAAGAAGCCGTCGTGGACCAGGATGAAAATCTCGGTCGCGACGAGATGGACCGTCTCTACTCGGAAACCCTTCAGAACTTTGAGGAAGGGGCCGTTGTGGATGGGACGGTCATCGCCGTGCTCCCCACCGAAGTTGTCGTCGATATCGGCTACAAGTCGGAGGGGCACATTGCCAAGTCCGAATTCTCCGAGGAAGAAGCGGCGAGCCTGAAGCCTGGAGATCGTATCAGCGTCTATCTCGAAGAGAGAGAAGATGCCATGGGCAACCTCGTTCTCTCCAAGGAAAAAGCTGACAGGATGAAGGTGTGGGATTCCCTCGAAGCCCTGTCCGAAAAGGGTGAGGTTCTCGAAGGAAAGGTTATCAGCCGGATGGGCTTGCGTGAGGAAAGAATGACGCCCGAGATACGAACAACTCCGATCTCGGCCCCGCCCACAAGAGGAACAGAGCGGCTGAAAAAGGCCGCACCTCTCCCCAAAACGAAAAGGACACCCAAGACAACCACAATAACAAAAAAAGCCCTAAAAATCTTCTTGAAGAGCATCCCATATCCCGAGGAAAAAAGAGAGAGAGGGAAGTCTCCTTCCCTCTCCAGACAACTCGCTCACAGTCCCATTTACCTTCCGTACGAGGAGACCGGAAGTCCGGGCTACAAGCCAGGGCAATCAGGATCTCAGGGGTTAAGCCCCCTCATCCGCTCCTTTGACCGACAGGCCAATCTTTCGCTCGCCCTTGTCGACCTTCACGATACGGACCTGAAGCTCGGTTCCTACCGGGAAAAGCTGATCAAGCCTCTCTCCGTTGGGCAAGTCGACCTCACTGACATGAACAAGGCCCTCAACCCCCTCGGCGATTTCCACGAAGAAGCCAAAATCCATAACCTTTGTGACCTTGCCCTTCATGGACTGACCGACCTGGAAGCGCTCGGGGATATCCGTCTCCCAAGGATCGGACGCCATCTGCTTGTACCCCAGGGAAAGGCGCTGACGCTCCTTTTCAATTTTCAGGACAATGGCCTCAACCTTCTGTCCCTTCTTGAACATTTCGGAGGGGTGGCGAACATGGCGGGTCCAGGAAAGATCCGAAATATGAATCAATCCATCAATCCCTTCATCCAGACCGACAAAGACACCAAAGTCGGTAAGGCTCTTGACCTTTCCGGAGACGATCGTCCCGATCGGGTAGCGATCTTCAACGAGATCCCAGGGATTGGGGCCAAGCTGTTTGAGACCGAGGGAAATCTTCCGGTTCTTCTCGTCGATCTTCAGAACCTTGGCCTCGACGGTGTCCCCGACAGCCATGATCTTGCTCGGATGCTTGACCTCATGGTTCCAGCTCATCTCCGTGATGTGCATCAGGCCTTCGACTCCCGGCTCAATTTCCAGGAAGGCGCCGTAATCCGTGATCGACACAACCTTCGCCGGAACCTTCGAGCCTTCGGGATAACGGGAAGCCACCGTGCTCCAGGGATCACTCTTGAGCTGTTTGAGACCAAGGGAGACGCGACCTGTCTCCTTGTCATGCTTCAACACCATCACATTGATCTTGTCACCAACGGCCATAAGGTTCTGTGGGCTCGAGACCCGACCCCATGACATATCGGTGATATGAAGAAGCCCGTCAACACCGCCGAGATCGATGAAGGCCCCGTAGTCGGTGATGTTCTTGACAATTCCTTCAAGAACTTCGCCCTCCTTCAAGGATTCCATGGTCAGCTTCTTCCGCCGGTCGCGCCACTCTTCAAGAAGAACACGCCGAGAGACAATAATATTCCCCCGCTTCTTGTTCATCTTGATAATGCGGACCTGGATGGGCTGCCCCACAAGGCGATCCATGTCCCGAACCGGACGAAGGTCGATCTGGGAGCCAGGGAGGAAGGCCTTGAGGCCGATGTCGACCGTCATGCCGCCCTTGATCCGGCTGATAACCTTTCCTTCGAGAACCTCACCCTTTTCGGACAGGGCTTCGAGGGAATCCCACACCTTCATCCTGTCAGCTTTTTCCTTGGAGAGAACGAGGTTGCCCATG
>JAKAAM010000049.1 GCA_021802325.1 Nitrospirota bacterium | reverse complement strand
CGTCTTTCATGGTGGCGGAGATCTTCTTTGAATCCGCATCCTCCGGAAGGGTAAAGGAGCGAAGGAATGCCCCATACTCTCTCTCGACCCGGTGATATCGGACTCCACTCTTGTCTGTGCTTCGCACGCGCTCGCCCGAGAGGCTCAGAACATTATTCTCGACAACGAGCTTCACATCTTCCTTTTTGATCTCCGGAAGTTCTGCCTTGATGACATACGCACCTTCCTCCTCGGAGATATCCACATCAGGCGACCACTCCACCGCTCTTTTCGCCTGCCTCTCCTCCGTGCGTCCATCAACAGGACGGAGGATGAAAGGGGTGAAACGGCGAGCAAGGTCATCAAACTCCTTGACGGGATCCCAACGAAGTAGACTGGCCATTTTTTTCTCCTTTTCTGAGGCCGGACGAAAGCCCGGCGAATGTGAATGCCTGAAATGTTTCATCATCGTTGGTGTTTCCTTTCACCCAAAATATATCCCGGATTTTTCGCCTGTCAAGGGGAAGGGGCGGACTCCCAGCGCTCCCAGACAACCCCGGCCTTTTTTGCCTCTTCCGTGATGCAGGAGATCTCTCCCGGCTTCAGGTCTCCCAGAAGAAAGGGACCGAAGGCCAGACGTATCAGATGGAGGACTTCATAGCCGTGAAAGGCCAGGACATTGCGTATCTCCCTGTTCTTTCCTTCGACGAGGGAGATGAGAAGCCAGGAAGATTTGGGGCCTTCCCGTTCTATCTCGACCTCAACCCTCCGATATCCCGCCCCCTCTCCGGCCTTTCCCGACAAGAAAAGCGTCCGGTCCTCCGACCTGAGTCCCGGACGAATCTTCACACGATATCGCCGTCTGACCCCCCCTTCGGGAGAGAGAAAATGGCTCCATGGCTCTGGATAGTTTGTCAAAAGGAGAAGTCCGGCTGATGCGGCATCGAGACGACCCAGCGGTCGAATCCTTCCAAAGGAGCGGTCGCTCCAGGGTGTTTTCTGAAGAAAATCCTCGACAACAGGGCGGCCTTCCGGATCGGAGAGAGTCACCAGAACGCCCCGAGGCTTATTGAAGCAAAGGAGAATCGGCGGGGGAGGAACCAGCAGGACCCCGTCGAGAAAGAAGGGGGGGAGTCGGCGCACATCTCCGGGACGTCCGAGGGGGGGCGAAGAAACCGGACGCTCGGGGCGGAGAGATTCGGCTCCGAGGGTCAGACGTCCTTGCGCCACCCATTCCAGAACCTCTCCCCGGGAAGCCAATCCGGCTTTCGAAAGCCACCTGTCGGGCGTGTGAGAAGCCAAGTCATCACCACAAATTATTTTTTAAAAAACATTCCCTGAATTTGTGACGACAGTCACAGAATGCAGGAATAATCTCTTTTTATATCAATATATTAGTGTCAATAAACAATTTTATTGACCCCACCTTGACCATGGGGGTATAATGGCTCCTGTAGGTCGCTCTCCCCATCGATCCTTTTTCACCTGTTTTCTTTTTCACCTGCTTCATCGGGACCATGCACCCCGTTGAAGTTGCCGGATCCGTGTCGGATCCCGGCGCGATGGAGAGTTCTTTCCTCAAGCCTTCGTTAGCGGCCTCTCATTCCGACTCTCCTTCAGGGAGAGCAGTCATTCGGATCTTCCAATGGCTGGGAACGCTCAAGGACCCGCTTCCCTGGTTTCCCGATTCATATGTTCTTTGGGGAAACCTGTGAATGGCTTGAAAAGAAAGGACGTCTGGGAGCGGAACAGCAACCCCTTCAGGAGGTTGTGCATTGAACTGGATGATTCATCACTCTGTTGCTTGGTGTCTGGGCGCTCACCTTCTCTCGCCGACTGTTCCTTACGCCCATACCATAACTCAAATCTCCTGCCAGAACCACATCAACCCTGTCCTTGTTGCAGGGATCATTGCCCAGGAATCCCGATTCAACCCCGGAAAACGGAGATATGAACGCGGAATCCACGACACGTCGATCGGGCTCATGCAGATTACGACAAGAACGGCCCGGTGGGTAGGGTTCCATGGCCCTGTCAGGAGGCTTTTCAATCCTCGCGTCAACATCACCTACGGGACCCGGTACCTCGCACTCCTTCTCCGAAAACACCCTTATGGGGCGGACGCCATTGCGGCTTACAATGCCGGAAGGCCTCGCTGGAGACATGGAGGATACGTCAACAGCCGGGGATCACATAACGTCGAACACTATGTCCTCAGGGTCGAAAGCTGGTCTCGCCACTACAAGATCATGGCCCATAGGGAGTTCGAAACCATGGTGGCTCTAGCGAAGAAGCAACAGTCATCTCCGCTAATGAACGCCGACGGGAGACTTTTTGCTTGGCTCAACTGGGCGCCCGGCACCCTTTATCCGAATATTGGGAGAGGGATGACCGACTAGGTGTTCGTTCCGGTAACGCAAGAAATGCTCGGCATTGACGATGACGCTGTCGGCTCTCGCGGCGAGCGTCTTGTGTTGAAGCGACTTGTAGAGAAGAGTCATGCCGGCCAGGACGACAAGTCCACCAATGGTCAGGGCCACTGAGCCACGAACGGGATGCCGAATGCCAAGACCCAGGGAAATCGATACGCCTCCCAAGGCAATAACGATCGTCGAAAGCAGTACAAGAATTAAAAGAGCCAAGGCATTCCTCCTTCACGTTGACTCCAGCCGAGCCATGGGTCGCGGAGCGGTGCCACAAAGGGCTGACAATGAAAGATCCGGGCAATTTTCTCCGATCTCGTTAAAGAATAGTCCGAATTTCCTGAAAGGGCAACGGGGGTTTCTTGCGATGGTAAGCCGATGCGAAATCGCTTCGGCTCATTCCGTTGCCCGGACAGGACTTTTCTCCCACCCTCTGAAAATTCCTCCCGTTACCGGGGCTTTCCTCCAGAGATTTCTCTCCCGACTTTAACATCCGCCCTTGGGCATGCTATCCTGAGTCATCAGAGACATCCTCCCGCCCCTGACTCAAGGATTCGGACTCGGTCCATTTTCCATGCGTCACGGGGAGACGGTGGCACTCCTTCCCGTCCCTTCGTCACTCTCTTTAGAAGTCCTGGAGTTTACGTCCATGACTTCGGAAACAATCAACAGACAGACCGCGTTGTTTTGGAAAGGAGAGCTCCATGGATCTGAGCAAGCAGTTTCCTCGCAGCCCCGTTGACCGCCTCCATGGCATTGATCACCTTCGTCGCCTCATTGACAAGGCCCGCGCCTTCAATGCAGGGACACTTGGGGAATACAATTACAATTGCCCGATGGATCAGCTTCTTCTCACCCATCTTGGCATCTCGGCCGAGGACTTTGCTCGAATCGTCGCCACTCACACGACCGATGAAACCGTCTATGCCGAGCTCTGGAAGCGCTTCCCAAAAGCCCTGTCTCCCGAAGCCGTGACGGCATTCAATGCCCGTTACGAGTCCGCAGCTCCTGACACCCCGGAAAAACAGGCGTGGTTTGACTCCGTGCGGAAGGCCATCGACCCTTCACGCACCGACATCAAAACCTGGGCCCGACTTCTGGATCTCGAAGAAAAACGTCACGTTCCCGTCCTTTAATTGGGCCATTTTCCGGCTCACATTGAGAGGCCTCTGGAGCTTGCCTTCAAAGACCCGGTCCCATCCATCCGAAAAGGGAGCCCCTTCATGTCCACCATGATCCGGATCAGATCTTTCATTTTGCTTCTCCTTCCCATGATACTTTCCTCCCTCCTTTTGGGACCGGATCTTTCCGGAGCGTCCGAGCCCACACCCTCCCAGGGATCCTCTCCTCCCTCCTTTCGCTTTGTTCCCCGCATTCACCATCTCAAGAATGGGCTGACCCTCCTGACGGTGGACGACCCCTATAGCCCCACCCTCACCTTTCAGGTCTGGTACCGGGTCGGATCGAGAAACGAAGTCAAAGGACGGACCGGAATCTCCCATTTCAACGAACACATGATGTTCACCGGGACAAAGAAGTTCCCTCACGGGGCTCTCGACAAGCTCATCAGCGAGGTCGGGGGACAAAACAACGCCTTTACCGACTATGACTTTACCGCATACTTTGAAAATGTCGCTCCAGACAAGCTCCCCCTTCCCATCTCCATCGAAGCCGACAGAATGACCCACCTGCTGTTAAAGCCCGACCAAGTCGAGCGGGAGAGGAGGATCGTCCTCGAGGAACGCCGGAACGACTATGATGACCCCACGCAAAAACTTGTCGAGCAGGTGTATGCCACGGCCTTTGAGGTCCACCCGTACCACAATCCTGTCATCGGATGGGAAAAAGATATTCAGCACACGACCCGCAACGACATCATGCACTATTACCGCGCCCACTATATGCCGAACAATGCCACCGTCGTGGTTGTCGGCCCTCTCGACGACGCCACCGTGCTACAGGAAATCAAGAAGGCCTTTGGCTCGATTCCCCGAGGCCATCTCATCCATCAGCGGATCCCGGCAGAACCTCGCCAGCACCACCTGCGCATGACCGTCGTCAGGAAGCCCGCGATGCTTCCGATCACCATGATGGCCTTTCATGCTCCCAATTTCAAAAGCCGCGATGCCATGGCCCTCGTCGTGCTGGCTCAGGTTCTCTCGGGAAGCCGCAGTGCCCTTCTTTACCAGGACATGATCTACAAGAACCCTGTGGCGGTGGATGCCGAGGGAGACTACGACCCCATGACCCACGATCCCGGGCTCTTCTATTTCTATGCCCAGGGCTTGCCAAAAACCACTCCCAAGATCCTTCGGACCCGTCTTGACGCCGTCATTCGGAAAATCAGGACTCAACCTGTTGATCCGGAACTTCTCGCTCTCTCCAAAAAGCAGATTCTGACCCAGTTTGTCATGAATCAGGAGTCGGCGTTCGGGATGGGAATGATGCTCGGCATGATGAGCGCCGACCGGATCCCCCTTTCCTACCTGATGAACTATGTGAAAAACATCAACGCTGTCACCGCCGCCGATATCCGGCGAGTGGCCCGGCGATATCTTGTTCCAGGGAACGAGACGGTGGGATATCTCTTCCCCACCGGTGGCCAGGCTCCGCCCCGCTTTTCCCGACCGGGAAGGATTGTTCGCTAACTCTCCGGCTCTCTTCACAGGCCGACAATGACCACGGAGTCCTCTTCTTTCAGGAGAACCGTCATGCATTCCTTTCGCCGCATCCCTCCCTTCGCCGGAAGCACGGCAATTCTTTCGGCCATTCTCCTTCTCTCCTCCTGCGCGCATTCTCCATCAACCCCGACGGATACCTCCTCCCGTTCGGCCATGTCCCAACAAACAACGGCTAAGACCTACCCGGTTCCTCCCATGAAGGCCACATTGACCCGCAGCGTCCTCCCGAACGGGCTCGAAGTCCTCGTCCTTCCCCGCCCGGATCTTCCCCTTATTTCCTTTCGACTCGGGATCCGTGCCGGATCTTCCTTTGATCCGTCCGGGAGGGCCGGCACGGCGGCACTCGCGGCGGACCTTTTGACGCGGGGAACGGCGGGCCACGACACCCTCTCCCTCTTTCATACCCTCGACGCCACAGGGGGGAGCCTTTCTGCCTCTGCCAGCCGCGACATGACCGTTCTTGCGGGCGACAGCCTGAGCTCCGAAGCTCCCACACTCCTCGAGCTGGCCTCGGAAATGGTCACCTCTCCGACCTTTCCCCCGGCCGAATTCGCAAAAAAGAAGGACTCCACCCTCGCCTCCCTGACCGAAGAGGACAACCACCCCAGTCCGATCGCGACGAACCTTCTCTATCGACTTGTGGAAAAGGGAACGCCGTATGCCACCCCGTCTTCCGGAACTCCCACCTCCGTCGAAAAGATCACCCGGCAGGATCTGTTGAACTTCGTGGCCCAATACTATCGGCCCGACCGGGCCGTTCTTGTTGTGGCCGGAGATGTGACGCCCGAATCAGCCCTTGCCCTGGCCAAGAAATATTTCTCGACCTGGAAGGCTCCCGCCACAGCGACCTCTCCTCCTTCCCGGCGCTCCTTTTCCTCCATTTCCACCTCCGGGACCTTCCTTGTGGACAAGCCGGAGCTTCGTCAGTCCACCGTCTTCTACGGCACCCAGGGAATTGCCCGGAAGGATCCGTCCTTCTATGACTCCCTGGTCTTCAATATGCTCCTTGGAGCGTCCCAGACCTCAACACTTAATCGGGTCGTCCGACAAAAAATGGGGCTCGTCTACTATATTCATTCGGCGCTCGATGCCTCTCGCCACCGCGGTCCCTTTATCGTCTACTTTCAGACTTATGCCAAGAACACCGGGAAGGTGATGGGCGCCATGAACTCGATTCTTGCGGATTCCGTCAAGACCACTCCCGACCCTTCGGCCGTCCGTGCCATCAAGCGTCAGCTTGTTGGCGGCTTTCCCTTCCTGATGAACACCACTCCAAAGATTGCTCAGCTTCTTCTCGTGATCTGGTCGGATGGCCTTGACTATACCTATTTCACCGATTACCCCGAACACGTCTCGAAAGTTACTCCTGCGTCAGTGCTGTCCGCCGGACAGCACCTCATCAGTGGCCATTCCTTTGTCACCGTTGTGGTGGGACCGGCCAAAGCCCTGAAAAAAGCCGGGGTCACCGGGACGCCCCCTCTGGACCGTCAAAA
>JAKAAM010000009.1:7075-27300 GCA_021802325.1 Nitrospirota bacterium | reverse complement strand
GCCCTCCAGGGCCCATGATACTGCACCCGCGAGGGTGTGGGAAAGTCGGTCGCTGCCGGACTCCTTTTCTTCTCTCTTCCCGTTTTCTTCCCCCTCCAGGCTCCGCCTCGGTAGGGGGGTTTTTTTTGTCTTTTTTTTGATAGAATTTTTGAAAAATGATTTTTTAGATCACGCCTCCATTCCTTTTTTGTTCCCGTCTGCCCTGCCGGCTTTCGAAATCCTCCATTCAAAGGAGATATTGTCATGTGGAAAACCGCCCTTTTTGTTCTTTCGATTTCCCTGTACACCGGTCTGGTGCACTACCTTGTCGAACATCACTATATCGTGAAGGAGTCCCAGGAGACCTTCATGGTCGGAGGGATCCTTGTCATCGGCTATGCGCTTCTCAAGGTTCTCCAGTCCCGTTTGATGAAGACCCTTGAAGGGCACATGGACCATGACCGGATCATTACGCTGCGCTATTTTCTTGATGTTGGGTATTTTCTGATCTGGGGGGTTCTTCTCGTGACATTCCTTGGCGCCGGCTTCAAGAATCTCGTTCTCGGTGGGGCGATTCTCTCGGCCCTAGCCGGCATCGTCGCCCAGAACAGCCTGACCAATATCTTTGCCGGGATCGTGCTGGCGGCGACCCATCCTTTTCGCGTCGGGGAAAAGGTCTCCTTTGTCGCCTGGCAGTATCCGCGGCTTGCCGCCACTTATCCTCATGCGCTTGTCTCTCCCGAACATCGCGGGACGGTTCTGGAAATAGGGAAGATCTACACGCGTCTCGAGGGAGAGGACGGACGGGACATGCTCGTGCCCAACAACATCATGCTTCAGGCCATGGTGCTCCGCAATGACGGCCTTCAGGAAAAGCCTCTTCGTCTTTATGCCGACCTCCCGCCGGATATCGATCTCGACTCTCTCAAATCCAGACTGGCCTCTCTTTCCAGCGTCGAAGAACGCCTGGTCGGACCGGTTGAACTCATCCCCCATACGATGACTCCCAGCGCCCTGACTGTCGAGATCCGCACAAAATGGAAGGGAGACGAGTTGCTTGACGCCAATCGGGTCCTTTTTTCTGCCCTGCGTCCCTTGGCCCTCCGCTCTCGCGGATCGGAGCCCTCGTGATCTAGGAAGGGTTCCACTCCTCCGGGCGGCATTCGGGTTTTTACTCGAATGGCTTGCACATCCGGGCGGGGTCGTGTTAAAGTTCGAAAAACAGGATCCGGCCTTCGTGATGATGCCCGATCTGTCTTTTGATCCCGACAGGGAGCCGGCCTTCCTCCACGACGGCGGAAGGGTCTTTTCCGGTTTTTCATACAGGTTCTCCTCGACGAGGAGGGGGCTCATGGAAGTTTCTCTTCTTTTTCTGAAAACTCGAAATATGACCGACTCCATATCGCAATTCTGTCCTCGACACATGGTCTGCGTTTTTTCCGGCAACGACCCCAAAGAAAGGTTCTGACATGGACAAGTCCTCTTCCATCTATATCGGAATGGCCACCTGCGGGCTGGCGAGCGGCGCAAGAAAAATCCACGACGAAGTGGTCCGTCTGGTCGCGGAAAAAGGGTATTCCGCCACCGTCCATCCGACCGGCTGCGTCGGCATGTGCCATAACGAGCCCCTTCTCGAGGTCCAGGTGGAGGGACGCCCAAGGGTCACCTACCGACAGGTGACGGTGGAATCGGTGGAAGAGATCCTGAAGGCGCATTTCGTCGACCGGACCATCTTCCCCGATCTGGCCTTCGGCCAGTCGGCCGATGAGGGCGTGTCGCCCTTCGAGGGGGTCCCCGCCTTCACCGATACGGACTACTTCCGGAAGCAGAACAAGATCGTCAGCCGCCGCTGCGGAGTGATCGATCCCTCCTCGATCGAGGACTACCTGGCCACGAACGGGTACAAGGCGCTGGAGAAGGTCCTCAAGACCATGACCCCGGAGCAGGTCGTGGAGGTGATGACCCAGTCCGGGTTGCGCGGTCGGGGCGGGGCCGGGTTCCCGACAGGCCTCAAGTGGAAGTTCACCTACCAGTCCCAGGGGGACGAAAAATATGTCGTCTGCAATGCCGACGAAGGGGATCCCGGAGCCTTCATGGACCGGTCGGTCCTGGAGGGCGACCCCCACTCCGTCCTCGAGGGAATGACCATCGCGGCCTTTGCCATCGGCCATGCCCAGAAGGGATACATCTACTGCCGTGCCGAATATCCCCATGCCATCAAGCTCCTGAACCGGGCGATCGGGCAGGCCCGGGAGCGGGGATTCCTGGGAAAAAACATCTTCGGGACGGCGCTGAGCTTCGACATCGAGGTCAAGGAAGGAGCCGGAGCCTACGTGTGCGGTGAAGAGACCGCCCTGCTCGCATCCCTGATGGGGGATCGCGGCATGCCCTGGCCCAAGCCACCCTTTCCGGCCCAGAAGGGTGTCTGGGGCCACCCCACCGTCATCAACAATGTCGAAACTTTGGCCAACGTTCCCCACATCATTCTCGGTGGAGCCGAGTGGTACGCCTCCTTCGGGACGGAAAAGACCAAGGGGACGAAGACATTCGCGCTGACGGGAAAGATCAAGCGCACCGGTTTGATCGAGGTGGCCGCGGGAACCACCCTCAAGGAAATCGTCTACGAAATCGCCGGAGGCATGAGCGGCACCAAGAAGTTCAAGGCCGCCCAGCTGGGCGGTCCTTCGGGCGGCTGCATCCCGGGCAATCTCATCGAGACTCCGATCGACTTCGAGTCCCTGATTTCTGCGGGGGCCATCATGGGATCGGGCGGAATCATCGTGCTCGACGAGGCGAACTGCATCGTCGACACGGCCAAGTATTTCATGACCTTCACCAAGGACGAGTCCTGCGGGGAATGCACCCCCTGCCGCGACGGCACGAAGGTCATGCTGGACATGATCGAACGGATCAGCGAGGGGAGAGGGGAGATGAAGGATCTCGATGACCTCGTCAATCTCTCGACCTATGTGAAGGCCAACTCCCTGTGCGGACTGGGCCAGGCCGCTCCCAATCCGGTCCTCTCGACCATCCGGTATTTCCGGGCGGAGTACGAGGACCATATCAAGCGGAAGAAGTGCGTCTCCCAGTCCTGCAAGGAAATCGTCTATGCCCCCTGCCAGCATGAATGTCCGGTGGGCATCGACATCCCGCGCTACATCACCCAGATCTTCCGCGGAGAGTTCAAGGAGGCCCTGGAGACGATCCGGGAGAGGCTCCCCTTCCCGGGAATCATCAGCCGGACCTGCTACCGTCCTTGCGAGGGACCCTGCCGGCGCGGCGATCTCGACGAGCCGATCGCGATCAACGGACTCAAGCGCTTCGCCTACGACTGGGAGTACAACCAGGGCATCCGCCCGCATTACGAGCCGGCGGCCGATCTCGGAAAGAAGGTCGCCATCATCGGGTCAGGACCGGCCGGACTCACCTGCGCCTTCTACCTCGGACGCATGGGATACAAGGTGACGGTCTTCGAGCAGTACAACGTGATCGGCGGCATGCTGGCGGTGGGAATCCCGGCCTATCGGCTTCCCCGCGAACTTCTCAACTGGGAGCTCGGAATCTTCGAGGGGCTTCCCGTGACCTTCAAGACCAATACGGCTCTGGGTCGGGACTTTTCCCTGGAAGATCTCTTCAACGAAGGATACGATGCGGCCTTCCTCGGGATCGGCGCCCACAAGCCCCAGAAGATGGGGGTGAAGGGAGAGGACCATCCGGTGGTCCAGAACGGGATCGAGTTTCTCCGCAAGGCCCTGACCAACGAACCGGTTCAGGTCGGAAAGAGGCTGGCGGTCATTGGCGGAGGCAACGTGGCGATCGACGTGGCCCGGTCCGCCATCCGTCTCGGGGCGGAAAAGGTGACGGTCTTCTACCGCCGCACCCGGGAGGAGATGCCCGCTCACGAGTTCGAGGTCCAGGAGGCCGAACATGAGGGGATCGAGTTCCGGTTCCTTCTGGCGCCGCTCGAGATTCGGGACCGGACCAACGAGGACGGCTCGACCGAGACGGTGATCGACTTCCAGGTCAACACCCTGTCCCGTGAGTTCGACAACAGCGGCCGGAGAAAGCCCATGGCTGTCAAGGGGCAGATCGAGTCCGTCCCCGTCGACACCGTCGTGGCCGCCATCGGACAGACGATGGACACCTCCGTCTTCGAGAAGAACGGGATCGGCTTCCACAAATGGGGAACGGTGAAGGTCGACCCCGACACCCTTATGAGCGAAAGCCGGCCGGCCGTCTTTGCCGGCGGAGACAACATGACCGGGCCGCTCGACGTCATCCACTCCATCCGGGACGGAGAGCAGTGTGCGGTCTTCATCGACCGCTATCTGAAGGGCAACCCGGACCGGACATTCCCCTTCCACTTCCCGAGGGTGGACAACGACGCCTTCGTCCTGGGCGACGTCCACAGGGTAGAGATGCCGGCGCTTCCGCTTCCGGCCCGGCAGGGATTTGCCGAGGTGGAGACCGGATTCACAGTTCAGGATGCCTGGATCGAGTCGACCCGATGCATCCGGTGCGAACTTGAAGGCCGGGTGGATCCCGCCGAGCGCATCGAGCGTCAGGAAAATCCGGAGGCGCCTGTCTTCATCCACTTCAACACGGTGACGGGCTTCGAGCACCGGACCCAGGCCGTTCCGGGGTGAGGGGAGTTTTTACAATCGAAGGATGAGGAAAAGGGGAGGGAGTACCTCCCCTTTTTCGTTTCGGGAAGGGGATTCATATCAATCGGGTGGTTTTTTGAATAGTCCACTTCCCGCGTCTTAGACAGATGCTCCCGGTTGAAGCTCAGTGGCGTTGTTAACACCGTAATACGCAAGATAGTTTTCGTTTTCAACGACATAGGTTCCAAAAGACTCTTTCCAGACGAAACTTTTTACACGCAACGCCTCCAAGGCCTTTTGCACTGTGCTGATTCCGGGGGCTTTCCCCATTTCGGCTTTGTATTCGACCATAGCTCTTTCCGAGTATGGCTCAAAGCTAGAGTGGTGCAATACCAACACTTTAAAAACAGCTCGTTGGATGTCGGTAAGCTTGGCAAGATCGACTAGGAGTTGATTTTCGATCTGGGCTTTTGTGATTCTTGCTGTTATCAGGACTTCGTTGTTCAAGTTTTTATCCGTAGAGATCTCACATTCGTCCAGAGCATTATTCACCGCCTCTCTCAGCTTTTCCGGACGAAATCCGACCATGGAAAAGGCCTCGAAAACAATTTCTGGATCAAGTTGTTGGTCCTTCAATTCCGAATTGACATACTCGGCAAAATCTTTTGCGAAGTATTTATCGAGAGTCGGAAACCTTTGCACCGTAACGCCATAGAAGGGCTGCTTATGGTCTAGGGTGAGGCTTGCGAGCTTGTCCCTGTTGGAGCCTGTAAAGACCACTGCTAACTTTGTCGGCTGTCCTGCCCCATTTAGCGTGTCACGTGCAGATTTCAGCGCAAACATCGCATTTGTTCCTTTTCCCGTGGATAAGGCATGTTGCGCTTCGTCAACGACAAGAGCAATTGGTTTCTTGGCGACTTCTGTTAAGGTTCGGAGGGCTGTTCCGAGGGTTATATCCGGCGATAACGTAGGAGCTTTCAGGTTAAACTCCAGCCCGTGGAAGGTAAAATTTTCTGCACCAATCTTTTCAAAAAAATCTGAGAAGGCTCTCAGTTTCTCCTGAATCGCTTCTGAAATAACTTCGGAGGGATTTCGTGTCATGTCCGCCCACAAGTCGGCATAAACAGGAAGAAACCCATTTTGTTCCAATGTCGGAAGGAGATCCTCTCTCAAAAATGTTGTTTTTCCAGTTCTCCGTGGTGCTGATAAAATAAACCAGACCTGTAGTCTCTTAATACTCCTCCCATCAAGCCTTGGCAGTATTTCTGTGCCAGACCCTGTCTATGGTACATAAAGGGTTTCATGTCGCATTCCTTCATCAAGTCTCACAAGGGTGACCGCTTGCTTACGCCATGTTACGCGAATGGTGTAATTTAAAAAGAAAAGCAAAAACAACGGGCTATCGTGCTTCAGTAAGGAAATCATTCGGGACCATAGATATTTCAACACTTTTACGAACAGCGTGAGGGAGTCCTCTCCTCTTTCGTTTCGGGAAAAAAGGAGTGATGTTTGAGAGGGGTTCCGGATCGGGATGCGGTTCCCTGTGAGTGTGTCGGGAGACTTTGTTTGCATTCCGTTCCCCGAGAGGGGGGCTCGCTCCCTGCGTGGGCCTCTTTGCTTTCAGCGCATTTCCGAAACCTTGCCCTTCACCTTTTTCCCTGACCCTCGACCTATCGCCGGTGGACCACGCCTTCCTTCGGGCAGGCTTTTTCAAGAGCGCAGAGGGAGCATCGGGGAGAAATCGGGAGGCAAAGGGCCTGTCCGAAGGAGACAAGCAGGGGGTTGACCCGGGATTTGGTTTCCGGAGGAAGGACCGCATCAAGCTCCCGGAAGCTTTCGTCCGGCGTGCCGGTCCTTAAGGACCCCCATCGGTTCATGATGCGGTGGACATGCGTATCGACGCAGAGGGCGCTGCCTCCGAAACCCGCCGACAGGACGAGATT
This sequence comes from Nitrospirota bacterium, assembly GCA_021802325.1. Next base: position 20,774 of record JAKAAM010000009.1, on the reverse strand, counting down.
GGCCGTCTTGAGTCCGACACCCGGAAGGGAAAGAAGATCCGGGAGGCGGGACGGCACCTGTCCCTGAAAGTTTTCCTGCAGTATTTTCGCGATTTGCTTGATTGTTCTGGCCTTTGTTCTGTAAAATCCCACCGGATAAATGGCGTCCTGAATCTGGTCTTCCGATAGCCGGCCCAGGTGGTCAAGGTCGGGGGCCATGGAAAAGAGCCTTTTCGAGGCCTCTTCCATGACCCGGTCCCGGGTCCGTAGAGACAGGATGGTCGATACCAGGACGCGATAGGGGTTTCCGGTGATGCCAAGCTGCTCGATTCCCGGGGCCGGGATCTTCTGTTCCTTCAGGACGACCTCGACCCGCAGGAGCCGGTCCGTTATCGTATCGGGGGATTCCAGCAGCATCCGGATCTCCTCATTCTCTAGCGAAAGGATCACAAATCATGGATGAAAAGGGGTTGCGGTATCAGCGCCTTCACAATCTTCTCTCGGAGAAGAAGGCCGCGATCGAACGGGACATCCGGACCCACCTTGTGCGACAGATCGGTCCCGACAATGCGAACCGGGTCGATTCCGTCCTCGACCAGGGGGATCTGTCGGCCATCGACATGGGCGAAGGGGTCGACCTGGCTCTTCTCGAGATGCGCAACCGCATGAAGCGCTCCGTCGATCAGGCCCTGCTTCGACTCGACGAAGGATCCTACGGAAACTGCGAGGATTGCGGGGGAGAAATCGAGGAGAAGCGACTGATGGCCATGCCCTTCGCCCAGCTCTGCATCCGTTGCCAGCGGAAGAAGGAAGAACTTGAAAAGATCGAGCGCGAGGAGTCTCTTCGCGATGCCGATGAGACCTGAGTCCCTTTTGTCCGGAACGGACAGGGGCTCTCTCCGTTCCGGATCCTTCTCGTGATCGCCTATCCCCACATCGACCCCGTGCTCCTCTCCATCGGTCCCCTCCGGATCCGGTGGTACGGCCTCATGTATGTCCTTGCCTTTCTTGGCGCCTATTATATTCTGAAGAGGGAGTCGGAAAGAAGGAGTGCCCCCCTTTCGAAGGAGCAGGTCTATGACCTGCTCTCTTATGCCGCCGTCGGGGTGATCCTGGGAGGACGACTGGGGTATGTTCTCGTCTACAACCTGCCCTACTATCTGGCCCATCCCGCGGAGATCCTGGCGGTCTGGAAGGGGGGGATGTCCTTTCACGGCGGGTTTCTGGGGGTGGTGCTGGCCGGCTGGTGGTATTGCAGGAAAAACAGTCTTCCCTTCTGGAAGCTGGCGGACTTTTCGGTGCTTCCCGTTCCGCTGGGGCTCTTCATGGGGCGCATGGGCAACTTCATCAACGGGGAGCTCTTCGGCAGGCCCACCGATGTTCCCTGGTGCATGGTCTTTCCCATGGGCGGGCCGATCTGTCGCCATCCCTCCCAGCTTTACGAGGGCTTCATGGAGGGGATTCTCCTGTTTTCGATCCTCTATATTTTGAGCCGCAAGCCCCGTCCGGAGGGAGTGATCTTCTGGAGCTTCATCGGATTCTACGGATTCTTCCGGTTCGTGGGGGAATTTTTCAGGGAGCCGGATCCCCAGCTCGGCCTCGTGCTCGGTCCCTTTTCCATGGGCCAGCTTCTTTCTTTTCCCATGGCTCTTCTGGGGGCGGCCATGGTCTTCCGCGCCTACCGCCGAAGCCGGACCGGGGCGGGATCCGCTCCGGCTTCCCCCTAGACGGGAGCTTCTTTCGTGGCTGGGCAACCCGAGCGACTCAAGAGTCCCGGTGAAGATTCCGATGGCCCGGGTCGGGGGAGAACGGAGAGGGGGGCGGCCTCTCCGCTCCTTGCGATGGCTCCCGTTCCCTGGACACGGAAGGTCACGACTCGTTTCTTCCTCTGGCTTTTTCTTGCGCTGTCCGCAGGATTTTCCGTTTTGGCCTACCAGATCGACCGCCAGGAGGGTCAGGAAGCGGTCCGGGCCCTCGACCGAAGGCTTTCGTCGGAGGCGGGGGTCCTGATGGCCTCCCTTGTCCGCTTGCTTGAAAAGGACGATCTTCCGGGGGCCCAGGCCCTCTTCAGGACGATGGGCCGGACCTCCCCTGACGAGGCGATTCTTCTGGGAACGGACGGGCAGAGCGTGCTCCTGTCCTCGGGGCCTGAGCTTCCGGTCTCCGTCTCAAGGCTTCTTTCCGACAAGCCCGGGAAGGGCTTTCTGGAGGGACGGTCGGCCTCGGGGAGACGGGTCTTTCTCGTGAGGCTTCCTTTGAGTGCTGATGCCTCGTGCCCTTCATGTCCGAATGGGGGAAAGCGTCTGGGAACGCTTGTCCTCTATTCCGACGGGAAGGACTTTGCCCGGGAGATGCACTCCGGGCGATGGGCCCGCTTCTGGATGTTCTCGGGGATCCTCGAAACGCTGGTTCTGGTGGTGATCCTCCTGATTCGTCGCTCCCTGGTCCGTCCGCTCGACGGCCTTTCCCGGGCCATCGCCCAAGTGGGACCGGACAACCCCGACCTGAGGCTTTCCTTTCCCCAGACGCGGGACGACGAGCTCGGCCGGCTGGTCTACTTTCTGAACCGTTTTGTGGACCTTTTCCGGGGATGGATGGGGGAGGTCTCCGACCGGGTCCGGTGGATCGAGGCCCACGCCGAGCTTCTGGATCGGGATCACGAGCGGCGCTACCGGAAAGAGGAGGAGGTGCGCCAGGCGCTGAACGAGCTCAGGCTCCGGGTCCGGGATCTTCTGAGCGGTAAGTCCGCCACGACCGAGGGAGAAATGGCCCGGAGCTTCTCCTACTTTTCGGAGAAGTCCCAGAAGATCCGTCAGGTGACCCAGTCGGTCCAGGATTCCGTCCGGGAGGCCCGGAGCCTCTCGGCAAGTCTCGGTGGGGAGGAGGAGGGGCTCGAAAAGATGCGCCGCAACCTCGCCCAGGCTTTCGGAACCATCAACGAGATCGCGAGGGAGCTGCACCTGACCGGGATGAACGCGGCGATCGAAGCCTCCCACGCCGGGGTCGGAGGTCGGACCTTCCGGATCGTGGCCGACACGGTGGCCGAACTCTCGAGAAGGACCGAAACGGCGTTGGGCGCCATCGGTGAGGAACTCTCGGAGCTGAACGGACGGCTCGACCATGTCGCGGCCTCCATGGCCGGGAGGGCCGAGGGGCTGGAGACGGCCGACCGGGGGCTCGCGGGCTTCCAGGAGACCTGGACGCTCTTTCAGGAGGCCCTCTCCCGGGTCGAAGTCCAGTGGGAAGGGATGGCGGAGCGGATCCGCTCCGAGACGGAAGCCATCCTGAAGATTCAGGCGATCCTTGACTCGCTGGCGGAGGACTTTCGCGGACAGATGGGACAGAAGCCTCTGGAGGAGCGCCATCTGGGCGAGATCCTGAAAGTTGTGAAGGAGCTCGAGAGGGAAATCGACCGGTTTCGCCTTTAAGCCTGTAAGGAAATGACTCAAGGAGGAGCGACAATGTCCTGCAAACTCTCCCAGCGCGTGGATTACGGGATCCGGGCCATGGTGGAGATCGCAAACGCCGGAACGCAGGGAATCACCGGGGCCAACATCGCCCAGCGGTCCCAGATCCCCAAGCCGTTTCTGAAGCAGATCATGGCCACTCTGGTGAAGAACGGCTTCGTCGAATCGAGCCGGGGACCCCAGGGCAAATATAAACTCGTTCGGGAGCCCTCCGACATCCACCTCTCGGGGATCGTGATGGCCCTCGAGGGAACGGTGTCCCTCTACGACCCCTCATCCCCTCCGGGGCCGGCCCTCCGATTCCTTTTTGACCAGCTGAGCCAGGCGGTCAACCAGGAGCTCGAGCGGGTGACGCTCACCGACTGCATCAAGGCGATCGAAAAGGACCGTGGCGGGCAACCGGTCATGTTCTACATCTGAGGCGATGTCACGAAAGGGGTTGTTGAGAGAAATGGCGGACGGTCTGCCTTGATCCATTCAGGATCATGACGTATAATTTTTCTATTATTGTACGTCATCAGGGAGGATGTCATGCAGACCAAACTGACCTTGCGCCTCGATGAGGATCTGATCAGAAAAGCAAAAGAATATGCCAGGAATCATCACAAATCACTTTCGCAGATGGTTTCAGAGTATTTCACACACATTGAATCTGTCGGCCTTAAGGAGGAGCAGGATCTTCCCCCTCTGACGAAAAGTCTCGTCGGCGTAATGAGGGGCTCTCGTCTGGATGAAGAAGAATACTGGTCCCATCTCGAGGAAAAGCATCTTTGAAAGCGGTGTTCGATACGAACATCGTGATGGATGTCGTTCTGGACCGAAAGCCTTTCTCGCGACCGGCGACTCGCCTTTTCGCCTTGTCTGAAAAAGGAGTCTTGCAGGGAACCCTTTGCGCGACGACCTTGACGACGATTCACTCTCTGGCGGGAAAAGAGCTGGGCAAAGACAGGGCCCATTCCATTGTCGGAACCCTGATTTCGCTTTTTGAGATCCTTCCCGTGACGCGGGCTGTCGTCGAGTCCGCATGGTTGTTGGATTGGGAGGATTTCGAGGATGGGGTTCTTCATGAAGCGGCGCGCCATGCAGGTGTCGAAATCCTTGTCACCCGGGATGTGAAAGGGTTTTCGAAGTCGATGCTCTCCGTTTTTTCTCCGGACCAACTCCTCTCAATGACTGACTCCCTGGAATAAATAAGGGAGGGAACCTGGCGTTAATTCTTCCAATGGGTCAGGGGATCCTTATGCCCCTGTTTAACGTTATCCCGAAAGGGCTCATTTTATGACAACACTTCAGGCGGTCGTGATCGGTGCAACCCAGGGCCTCACCGAACTTGCGCCCATCAGCTCGCTGGGCCACGGGGTCATTCTTCCGGCCCTTTTAGGCTGGGGAGAAATCGAAAAGGATCCCTCCTACCTTCCCTTCATGGTCTCCCTCCATCTGGGAACGACCCTGGCCCTTCTTCTCTATTTCTATCGGGAATGGCGGGAAATCCTGGGGGCGGTCCTGATTCCGGGAAGGGCCAGGCGGGTCCCGGAGGCCCGCTCCGCACGCCACCTCTTCGGGCTTCTCGTCATCGGGACCGTACCCGCTGGGCTGATCGGACTTCTTCTCGAAAAGAAGATCCGCCATCTCTTCGCTGCTCCCACCCTGGCGGCGGTCTTCCTTCTGGTGAATGGAGGGGTACTGATCCTGGCAGAGATCCTCCGGCGGTGGAGAACCGGCGCCCTGTCCATCGACCTCGACCGGATGGGGGGCCTCCGGGCCTTTTTTATCGGCATCTTCCAGGCGGTCGCGCTTCTTCCGGGAATCTCCCGCTCGGGGATCACGATGGTGGGGGGCCTTTTCGGGGGGCTGGGACATGCGGAGGCGGCCCGCTTTTCCTTCCTTTTGTCGACGCCCATCATCGGGGCCGCGGGGGTCCTGGAAATCCCGAAGCTGATTCGATACGGGACTCCGGCCTCCCTCAAGCTCGCCCTGGCCGGTGGGACGGTCGCCTGCGCCACCGCCTGGCTGACCACCTTCCTTCTCATGCGCTATTTCCGGAAATTCGAGGCGAACCAGGCATTGGCCCCCTTCGGACTCTATTGCCTGGCGGCGGGCGGTCTCTCCCTCCTGTTTCTGCGCTAGGGCGCGGGGGAGGGGGAGGAGGGAGCCACGATCTCAGTCCCGAGACGGTCGTCGTAGACCAGGTGGCCTCCCACCGCGGCCGCCCCCAACAGGAGCAGGAGTCCGGCGATGGCGATCGATCGGCTCAAAAGGGGAGAGAGGCGGCTCTGGCGTATATCCCCAATCCAGAGAAGAACCAGGAAGGCAGACCCTGACAGGGCCAGAAGTCTGTGGACGCTGGCGGCGGCGGGAATCGGTATCCCCCGTTGGCGAAGGGCCGACAGCGAAAGCCATCCGGTGAGTATGGCCAAGGCCATGAACAGAACGGCGGCTGTGCCGATCAGACGTTGTCCTCGTTCCGGGATCCGGTTTTTGAGGACCGGCAGGATCTCGATTCCCGCAAAAAGTAGGGCCAGGGAAAGGGGGAAGTGGACGAGAAAGGGATGGATCGGCACAGGGTCCTTTCAGGAGCGGGAGGGCTGACCCTCGGTCGAGGCTCTCGATAAGGTCCAAAACATCGCGTTATTCAAATCTTTCCTTTGATTTCCAGTGGTTAGTCAGGTAAGATGACCATGTTCGGTGATGCATTGAGCTAGTGTGCGAAAGAACAAGGGGCTTGTCAAATCCGAACTCGAAAAATGACGGCAATCGCTGTCTTTTCTTTCGGAAGCCTCAGGATCTTGCATGACGTAATGGAATATTGCAGAAGCCAAGGCCCACTTCTCTGAAATCGTCCGGCGGGCCCTGCAGGGAGAGGACATCGACATCGCGGAAGACAATCATCCCTTGCTCCGGCTGCTTCCCTTACAGGCACCTCAGGGCGAACGGGTTCCCGGATCGGCCAAAAATCAGATTCTTTATGTGGCGTCTGATTTCGATGAGACACCCGAAGATTTTGGCGAGGTGACGTGATGCGATCTCTCCTGGATTCCCATGCCTTTCTCGGGTGGCTGGAAGGGTCGGACAATATCTCGGAAGCGGCCCGATCGGTCCTCCGGATCCGTGAAAGCGAGATTTTCGTCAGTCTGGTCTGTGTCCGGGAAAGCACCCTCAAGACAGTCTTGGAAAAATGGGCCTCCCGCGGTCCATTCCATCGAGAAGAAGATCCCCGTCATTTCCGCCGATAGGATGTTCGATCGTGATGGGGCTCAACGCATCGGGTGAGAGGGAAGTCGGAACAATGGGAGGGTTCAATCGATGAAGGTTCTGGTCACGGGAGGAACGGGCTACATCGGCTCCCATACCGCCGTGGTTCTGCTCGATGCGGGCTTTGAGGTCGTCCTTCTCGACAATCTTTCGAACAGCGAGCGGGAGGTGGCGGACCGGATCGAAGCGATTGCCGGCAGGAAGACCGTCCTCTACGAGGCCGACATCCGGGACCGGAGCCGGATGGAGGCGATCCTGGAGAGGGAACGCCCCCAGGCGGTGATCCACTTCGCCGGTCTCAAGGCCGTGGGCGAATCCTCCCGACTCCCCCTCGAGTACTACGACAACAATGTGACCGGGACCCTTTCCCTTCTCTTCGCGATGCGGGAGAAGGGGGTGAAGACCCTGGTCTTCAGCTCATCGGCCACTGTCTACGGAGTTCCCGAGCGTCTTCCGATCGCGGAAGACGCCCCGCTTTCCGCCACCAACCCCTACGGGACCACCAAGCTGGTGATCGAGGAGATCCTCCGGAGCCTTGTCGCCTCGGACTCCTCCTGGAAGATCTCCCTTCTTCGCTATTTCAATCCGGTCGGGGCCCATCCCTCGGGACGGATCGGCGAGAACCCCCGGGGAGTTCCCAACAACCTGATGCCCTTCGTGGCCCAGGTGGCGGCGGGAATCCGGGAGCGCCTGTCGGTTTTCGGAAACGACTATCCGACGGAGGACGGGACCGGGGTGCGGGACTACATCCATGTGATGGATCTGGCCAAGGGCCATCTGGCGGCCCTGAAGGCTTTGTCCGGCTGGGAGGGGCCGGGTCCGCTGACCGTCAACCTGGGCACCGGTCGGGGGACCTCGGTCCTCGAGATGATTCGAGTCTTCGAAAAGGTCTCGGGCCAGCCGATTCCCTTCGACATCGTTCCCCGCCGTCCGGGAGATGTGGCGGCCTGCTGGGCCGATCCTTCCCTGGCAGAAAAGCTTCTGGGGTGGAAGGCGGAGTTCGGGATCGAGCGGATGTGCACCGACGCTTGGCGGTGGCAGAGTTCTCTCCGCAAGGAAGGAGTCGACCGGGGTGCGTGACGAATGGTATGGCTATCTCGGGGGGACGATGACGACGGTCGCCTTTCTGCCCCAGGTCTTCAAAACTCTCCGGACCCGGGATACCCGGAGCATCTCCCTGGGGATGTATCTTCTCTTCACCACCGGGGTCTTTCTCTGGCTGGTCTACGGGATCCGTCTCCATGCCCTTCCCATGATCCTCGCCAACGGGATCACCCTTCTGCTCTCCTTCGTCCTCCTGGTGGCCAAGTGGCGCTGGAAGTGATCGAAGGGGTCCTCTTCTCTCCGGGAGTTTTTCAAAAATGACCTTTTTCTTCTGGAAAGATCCGGCCTACCAGCGGATCAAGCCCTATTTCCATGGCTGGATCCGGCCGTACCGCTCCCACATCATCGGGGGGATCCTCCTGGGTTTCGTGGCCTCGGCGATGACGAGCGGGGTGCCGCTCGTCCTTCGGGAGCTGATCGACAAGATCTTTACCCAGAAGAACACCCATTTTCTCTTCATTCTTCCCTTCGCCTTCTTTCTCCTCTTTGCGCTGAAGGGACTGGCGGTCTTCTTCCAGAACTATCTTCTCCGGATAGCGGCGCTCCGGATGGTGAACGACGTCCGCAAGAGCCTCTTTGGCCATCTGGTGAACCTTCCTCTGGGATTTTTCGGAAAAGAGGGCACGGGGGCACTGATGGGGCGGGTGACCTACGATGCCGATCGCCTGCAGGGCGGGGTGGCGAACACGTTTCGCGACCTGATCCAGCAGGGCTTCACGATCGTCGGGGTCCTGGCTTCGATGTTCGTCATGAGCCCGAAACTGACCTTTTTTTTGCTTGTGACGCTTCCGACGGTCCTGATCCCGATCAGAAAGACCGGCAAGAAGCTCAAGACCCTTTCGAGAAAGACCCAGGAGTCCTTTGGCGATGTAAACCAGCACCTCTCCGAAACGCTCTCCTCCATCCGTCTGATCAAGGGGGTGGTCTCGGAAGAACGGGAGAAGGAGAATTTCAAGCGTTATAGCGACGAGTTCGTGGGACTTCAGATCAAGACGGCCAAATACAACAATCTCCTCTCCCCGATCATGGAGACGCTGGGAGCGCTGGCGGCTGGGCTGGCGGTCTGGATCGGCGGATACGCGGTCATCCACGGGACCTTGAGCTTTGGAACCCTGGTTGGCTTCATCGCGGCGGCCCAGATGCTCTACCAGCCCATCAAGGGCTTTGCCAATGCCCAGACCGATATCCAGCAGTCGCTGGCTGCGGCGGAACGGATGGTGGATCTTCTGTCGATTCCCGAGGAGCGGGCCCACGAGGAGGGAAAGAAGACCGTCACCTCCCTCTCCAGAGAGATCGAATTCAAGGATGTCTCCTTTTCCTATCCGGGAACCTCTTCTCCCGCCGTCTCCGGGATTTCTTTTTCCATTCGGGCGGGAAGCTTCGTGGCGCTTGTGGGAGCTTCGGGGTCCGGCAAAAGCACGATCGCCAATCTGCTTCCAAAGTTCTACCGTCCTACCGCGGGCGAGATTTTCTGGGATGGAACGCCCTTGTCCGACATCGATGCGGCGAGCCTCCGCAAAGTGATCGGGTTCGTGACCCAGGATGTCATTCTGATGAACCAGACCGTCCGGGAAAATCTGGTTTACGGCCTGGAGCGCGAGGTTGCCGAGGAGGAAATTGTCGTGGCGGCCAAGGCGGCCTATGCCCACGATTTCATTTCCGCCCTTCCGAACGGGTATGATACACGGGTCGGGGAGCGGGGCATCTTTTTGTCGGGAGGGGAAAAACAGCGGCTGGCCCTGGCCCGGGTCGTCCTCAGAAATCCCACGCTCCTGATTTTGGACGAGGCGACCAGCGCCCTCGATTCCGAATCGGAGTGGATGGTCCAGAAGGCCCTCGATGCGATCATGCGGGGCCGGACGACGATCGCCATAGCCCATCGCCTGACGACCATACGACAGGCCTCCGTCGTCCATGTCCTGGAGGGAGGGCGTCTGATCGAGAATGGAACGCATGACGAGCTGATGGCGGTCGACAGCCGGTACAAGAGCTTCATCCTCCATCTCATGCGGACAGGCGATGTCCTTCCGGAAGAGGTGGTTTGAGAGAGTGATGAGCCCAAAGGAGGCTTCGATGAATGCAGAGTCTGACAGCATGAAGATGGATCCTGAACGCATTTCGACAAGGCTGGGTTCGATTGTCCGGGAGATCGACGCCGCTCTCCGGACGATCGGAGCCTTGTCCGGTCCGCTCATCTCGGCCCAGGCGACCCTTCCCCAGACGACCGAATCCCTCTCGGAGATCTCGACGATGACCGAGGAGGCGAGCCAATCGATCATGACGGTGATCGAAGAGCAGCTCGAGATCCAGAAAAAGATGCAGGAGCTCCTTCATCTGGGTTTCGGGACGCTGACCCCCTCGGATATCGCAACGATTGACTCCCTCCTGTCCCAGGATCAGCAGGGAACCCTTCGCGTGATGGGGGCGCTCGGCTTCCAGGATCTGGTCCGCCAGAATCTCATGAAGATCGGCCAATCCATCCAGCTCGTCGAAAACAAGCTCCTCGAGGTCCTGATGCTCCTCCACTGGGAGAAGGGTTCCAGCGTGGAGGAGGGCAAGAAGCTATTAAACGAGCTCTACAAGGCCCGGGTGGGGGATCCCTCGCGCCAGAGGGTGGTGGACGAGATTCTGAGGGAGTATGGGGTCTGAGTCTTGAGGACTGAAAAACCTCCCATGATATCCGTGGTGATTCCCTGTTTCCGGGCCGGGATCCTTTTGTCCGAGGCGATCGAATCGGTTCTGGCCCAGACGGAGACGGACTGGGAGCTGATTCTGGTCGACAACAATGCCTCGGAGGAGACGAAGGAGGTTATTGCAAAATACTCTGATCTTTTTCCCCAAAAGATTCGATGTGTTTGGGAAGGAGATCAGGGCGTATGTTCTGCTCGGAACCGAGGTATCGATGAAAGCCGGGGGGAGTTTATCGCATTTTTAGACGATGATGACCAGATGTATCCGGAGCGGCTTGCCATCCAGAGGGCGGCGATGATTGAGAATCCGGAGGCCGCTCTGTGCTACGGAGGGATCGACTGGGTCTCCTATGATGGGAGGACCATTCTTGAAAAAAATGCCAAAGATGGGGATTTCCCCTTTTTTTTCTCCTCTGCAACCTTGGCTTCAGCGCTAGCCAGACTCCGATTTCCAGAGCCGCGGCCTTCCTCCATCATGCTCCGACGTGATGTGGCACTTAAGATCGGTGGATTTGACCGACACTTTGACCCTATTCTTCTGGAAGAGACAGAATTTTATTTCCGGATTGCTCAAATGGGACCGTTTGTTTTCGTCACGCAGCCTGTTATTCGTTTTCGAATGCCATCCCCGGAGTTTTTGAAAAAGAAGCGGGTCGACAATGTCCGGAAGGTCCGTCTCCTCCTGAACCAAGACTACTTCTTTTCGAAGATAAAAAAGTTCCTTGAAGAAAGACAACTTCTTGACAATCCCTTCATTAAGCGGGACCTCTCCCGGATGAAGGCCCGGTGGCTTCGGGAGATCAGTTTCGATTTTCTGGCCACGCCTGGGGGAGAGCGTTTTGCAAGGCTCCTTTTGTGGCGCGCCATTCGGGAGGCTCCGGGAGACCTGAAGTCTGTCAAGCACCTGCTGCGCTCCTTCTATCCCTTGCGTCTCCGGGAACGACGATACAGGAGCCAGCAGGTTTACGATGAGGGAATTCCCAAAGAGATCACGGAAGAATTTCTGCTCTCCCTCTTTGAGGGTAAGCATCATTGTCCCTTTTGCGAGACATCCGGATCTTTGTCTGGCAATTTTGGAAGAGGTCTATCGACGACCCATCCAGAAGGATCTCAGAAAACCATTCCCTTTTCGGCGGGCCCCACGTGACCGAATCGCTGGATCAAGGAAACCTTCCACTTCCTATGATTCCTCAAAATCGGCTCGTCTGGAACGGCTTTCCCCTTTTTCATGTCGACCGTTTCGGAAAAGAATTCTCCGGGAGCCTTTATTTTGTCCTGGGACAGGGGCTGGGGGATCATGTGAACGGTTTCCGGATCCTCCATGAATTGCAGGGTCGGTTTTCGGGGGCCCAATTCATCGTCTATGCCGACAAACGGTGGGAGGAGCTGGTTCTCAGGATGGGACGGATCGAGGTTCGATGGTATCCCACGGCTCTTGATCCCCGATCGGGCAAAGGGACCAACGATCCCTACGTCCAGGCCCATGAGACAATCAGGAAGGAAATGACGTCTCATCCCGAAGAGGCATTTTTGGCCTATGACCATTTCCCGATGCCGGACCGCCATGCCCGGGGGGAGACCACACTGGAGGCCATTTCCCGAACGATCGGACTGGACTTTCGGGGCAAGGCCCGTCCCTTTCTTCCCGTAGACGAGAAAGATGGCGCCTTTGCCGATCGATTCCTTCGGGAGAAAGGGCTGGAAAGGGGGGCGTTTGCTCTTCTCGCCCCCTTTTCCTGGCCCAACAAACGATGGTCCCGGGAAAGGTTTTCGCTCCTGATCGACGCCCTCTATCAAAAACACAAGCTTCGGAGTCTCCTTGTTGCCTATCCCGAGCTGGGTTCCTTTGAAAACCCCGGTGTCGTCATGGCCTATGATCTGTCCCTGGGACAGATCGGGGGGCTTTTGTCCCGTTCAGGTCTCTTTGTCGGGCTTGATTCGGGGCCGAGTCACATGGCGGCCGCCTTCGATCTTCCAATGGTGGTGATCTTTGTCGAACGCCATACGATTCCCTTCGAAGTCCGGGCTCTGAGCCCCTTTGCTCTCCATGTGGTCGAGGGATTCGAACGGCAGGACCGGGAACCACCCACTGAAACCGTTTGTGAGGCTGTCTCTTTTGTCTGGCAGAACCGGAAGAATTTAAAGGAGGAGATCCCCCTTTGTCCGGCCTGCGGAAGAGCCGCCCATTATGTGATGGGGGCAATCTCCGAAGATCTTGATTTCATGTGTGTCTGCGGAATGAAGATCCATTCGGAAAGACGAGAACCCAAGTTCCCTCTGTCCGCATCCCAGAAGGAATCTTTTTTACCAGTTTCTCACTTAATAACAATGCCCTCATTTTCTGCCCCTATTATTCTGTCAGACATGAATTCCCCTTCGTCTCTTGGGGATCTGGAAGCGGATCTTGAAAAAGGCGATAGGGAGACTGTCGAGGTCCGAATGGACCTGGAAGAGAGCGGACCTGTTCTCTCTGTCAACACAGGAAAAGGTGTCTCGGCACCATTTTTCAGGTGGTCCCAGGATGCCTTGATCCTTTGGATGCGAAAACAGGGATTTGTCTTGAAATGGGTGGAGCAGAAAAGTGAAAGAGAAGATTGGATCTACCGGTTTGTTAAGGATAAGGACGAGATGCAGGAGCAAGGCGGAAATTCTCCGGTGAGGATTCCCTGGTCTGACGGATTCCTCAGACTATCAAACGGGTCTGATTACCTCCGATGGTATTCCTTTGAAAAGTGGAGCTCCTTTTCTGATCTTGTCGGAATCGTCAAAAGTCTTTCCGCGCTGGGGTATGATAGGGAGGCCGTCGAGGTGGCATGGGTGGCGGTTCGGGCCAAACTTTCCTCCCGGTCGCTTCGCTGGTTCGGAAAGGCTCTTTATTACAGGGTCGTTCGGAGACAACAAACGTCTTGCATGTAAAGGACTGTGAATGATTGTGTCAGGATTCACCTTTTGCCGGAATGTGGAGAAGCTGGATTATCCCTTTGTGGAATCAATCCGTTCGCTTCTTCCCATCGTCGATGAATTCGTAATCAATGTGGGGGACTCTGAAGACAACACGCTGGGGTTGGTCCGCTCCATCGGCGACCCGAAGATCAAGATCGTCGAATCGGTGTGGGACATGGCCCTTCGGAAGGATGGCCTCATCTACGCCCAGCAGACCAATATCGCTCTTGAACATTGCCGGAAAGACGCCGACTGGGCCTTCTA
>JAKAAM010000009.1:0-6975 GCA_021802325.1 Nitrospirota bacterium | reverse complement strand
TACCCATTCTCGATCAACCAGGGGGTTCGGGCCGGCGACGCTTCGATCGTCGGCTTCCTGAACAACGACATTCTTGTGGGGCCGGGATGGGACGAACCATTGATAAAAGCGCTGATAAAGGACGGCTATCCCGTTGTCAGTCCGGGAGGGTTGGAACACTTTCCAGACCCGAAATTGGAAGAGATCTTTTTTCAACGATGGCGCTATATCAACAAAAGACGGTGGAGCCAAAGTCCAACCCTGAATCTTGAAGAAAAGATTCGCCGGATGTACGGAAACTTCGACGAAACGGCCAAAAGGATCCAAAAAAAATATGATGATGTCCACTATCCGGGAATCATGGGACATTGCCATCTCTTAAAAAGAGAAACCTTCGAGAGACTGGGAGGGCTGGATCCCCGGATCCAATCGGCCGACTGGGATCTGTTCTTGACCGTTGAACGTATGAAGCGGGAAGGGATCTTTGAGAAAAGCCCAATGATCTTCGGGGGATCCTATGTCCATCATTTCATCCGGCTGACGGATGCAAATGTCAAACGGGTTCCGCCGGTTTGTGCTCATGCTCCCCATATGACCCTTGAGGAGAAATGGGAAAAAAGGGAGATCCAGGAATTGTGGCCCTTCAAGGATCAGGTACCGGATGGCCAAAAGAGTCTGTCAAAAAAAATTTTTAAAAAGTACGTTCGGGGAAAAACCGGTCTTTATTACTGGCGTGTTGGTATGGAGAAAATAATATGAATTGGAGGGATGAAAGTTTTTCTGACAGCAACAATGTTGTGTCCTTCTTTATGTATAAAGGAGAAAGACATGGCTGATCCAGTCGTATCGGTCGTCATTCCCGCCTATCGATCTGGCCCACTTTTGAGGGAAGCTGTCGATTCTATAATGGGTCAGACCTTCCAGGATTTTGAAATCATTCTTGTGGACAACAATGCAGACGAGGAAACGAAGACCATCATTTCAGAAGTCTGCGCGCTCTATCCAGAAAAAGTCCGAACCGTTCACGAACCAGTCCAGGGAAATTGTTCGGCAAGAAACAGGGGAATTCTGGAAGCCCGGGGACAGTATATTGCCCTTTTGGATGATGACGACAAAATGTATCCCGAGCGTCTTGAGTGTCAGGTCTCGATGGCCAATAACAATCCAGAGGCAACTGTTATTTATGGGCTTATGGATGTGATCACTTACGATGGATCAAAAATCGTTATTCCTCGTCTAGCCCCAAGCGTCGAATTTTTTGTGTCCCCTGTCATGAAGGATCACCCCCGATACCTTACGGATCCCCCCCTTTTGGTGGCCCCATCCGTTATTCTTTTTTCCAAAGAAAAAGCTTTGAAGGTTGGACTTTTCGACACCCTTTTTAATCCCTGCCATACAGAAGATACCGATTTCTGTTTTCGGATGTGGCATCTGGGACCTTTTGTGGGGATCAATAGACCTCTGTCCATGTATAGACAAGCCTCCCCCACATTTTTTGAGAAAAAAAGAAGGGGGATGGTTAACTGGTTCCAAGTTCGAAAAAACCAGAATCAATTTTTTAAGAAAATGGCCAGTCAATATTTGGATGAAAAAGACCCCCATAGCCGAAGAAAATTTAGGGAGGTCCAATCCCAGCTTTTAAGAGAAACATCCCATGACATCCTTCCTTACATTGATGGGAAGGAGTTTGCCCGCAAGATGCTCCTCCGCGCCATCAAGGCCAAGCCCCTGGAGTTCAAAAATTGGAAATGGCTTCTGCGGACTTATTATTCTCGAACAATGTTGAAAAAATCCCTCAAGAAAAACCTGCTATCGAAGTATTTGGCTGAGGATGTGCCGGACTTGGATTCGCTTAAGGCTTTTTATAAGCTTTCCTTTGATGCCAAGGGTGCCGAAAAAGAAAAGAATAGGACTTCTTGATGCAAGCCTTTTATTCTTCGGGAAGACTGAAAAAAATTTTAAGGTCATCCGGTGGGATGAAGTCTTCAAGTTTTTGGGAAGGGAATGTCGCGATTTTCAGGGATTTTTTTCTTTGCTTTTCGGGAAGAAAAGTCCGGTAAAGCCATTTCCAGTTTTTGACTTCGTATGGTTGATCGAAAATGGCTCTCTTTAAAAGATGGCGGGCCAGCTCCTGCCCATCGGAAATCCGAAGGACCTCTTGGGAGAGCTCCCGGAGCCACCGGGAACGAATTCTTTTGAAACGGTCGGATGATTCTTTGTTATTTGGCTTGTAATATTTCTGGGCAAGGATGGAAAAGAACAGATTCAGGTTCCGGGCAGCCTGAATCCAGTTGGAGACTTTCTCTCTTTTCATTTTCAAAAATTGCGTCGAGGGAAGCCGGAATGAGACGAGAGGCTCCGAAATTTCGGGACAAGGCCCCCGTTCCCACATCCGGAGCGAGAATTCAGTGTCTTCAACGAAGCAGGGATTGAACCGTTCATCGAACCCTCCCAATTCGATTACAAGTTTCTTTGAAAAGAGACTGACCGAAGGGGCGATCGAACGAACCGGATCTTGAGGAAATCGTGGATGGTCCCAAAAGAGGATCCGGGCCCATTCCTGAACATCGTTGGATTGATCAGCCTTCACGATCGTTTTTCCGTCGAAGGCCACATAATTGATCCGGCCATGAACAATGGCGGATTCCGGATTTTTCTCGATGACCTCCACCTGTTTTTCAAGACGATTCGGAACCATTTGATCATCATCGTCAAGAAGGGCAACGTATTTTCCCCGGGATTCCCAAATCCCACGATTTCTGGCGGAACTGTTCCCCTGGGTGGGTTCATGGATCGTCCGGATTTTGGAGGAATATTTGTCCAGAGCGAGTCTGATTGCGGACCGGGTCTCCTCTGAGGCATTGTTGTCGACTAAAATCACCTCAAAATCCGGAAAGGTCTGGCTGATGACGGACTCGATGCTTTCGAGGATCAATGCTCCTGATCGAAAGGCGGGGATGACGACAGAGACAAGGGGAGTTTTCATGATCGGGAATGTCTTTCTGTTAAAGAGAAAACGGACGACGAATCACAGTAAGTCTATAAGTGGGCAACCCTGATGAAGGAACCTGTTGTTTCCGTTGTCATTCCCATCACCCGTTATGTCACGGAGCTGGACCAGGCCTTGGCCTCTGTCCTTTCCCAATCTTTCCGAGATTTTGAAATCATCCTCGTTGACAATCACGCCACTTTGGAAACCCGAAAAATGGCCGAGTCGTGGGTCGCCAAGGCACCCTCCCGGATCCGGATCGTCCGGGAAGAAACGCGGGGAGCGGTCTCTGCCCGCAACAGGGGGATTCTTGAGAGTCGCGGAGAATTTGTCGCGCTTCTCGACAGCGACGACCGGATGAAGCCGGAACGGTTGCGGACTCAGCTTGATGAGATCCAGAATTCGGAAGAGATCGTTCTGGTCGGATCCTGGTATGACGAACTCTCTCCGGATGGGTCCCAAATTAGCAAAAAGAACGCCACCCCGCAAATTCCAAGGTGGTGGAGGATCCTATTCGGGGAATCTATGAATGGTAGTCCGGATCCCTTTTATGAACCCCAGACCTCCACCTTCTTCTTTCGGACTGAGGTTGCCCGAAAGATCGGAATGTTCGACCCCCGCTTTGATCCCTTCTGGCTTGAAGACACCGATTTTGCCTTTCGGATGTACCAGGAGGGGAGAGTGGCGATCATTCCCCAGTCCCTTGTCGAATACCGGACCCATCCCGAATCCGACAGCTTTCGCCGTATCTTCGACTTCGGGTTAATCCGGAAACACGATCTTTTCTTTTCGATCCTCCGGGACAAATTTTACCGGAAGGAGGACCCGAAATCCCGTCGAGCCTTTTCGCGGCTCCAGTCCCGCTGGATGCGGGAGACGGGGATCAAGCTTCTGGCCATGAAAAACGGAGAACCCTTCGGTCGCCGGCTTGTTAATAAAGCCCTTTCCCGGGATCCCTTCGACCCCCAGACTCTTGAAGCCGCTGTCAGGCTCCACCTTCCCCGCCGTTTCTACCCCAGGGCCTTCGGCATCCGGGGACCGGTGGATTTCTCCCTTCCCTCCGATGTCGACGAAGCCTTCATCGAGGCCCTTTTTTCCTTGTAGGAACAGATGGCCTTTACTCGGACGAATTTTTTTCGTGTGCTTTCCGGCAAAGAGACCCGTCCCGATAGTCCTCGAGCCCGGTGACTTCCAAGTAGCCCTTTCCCTTCTCGACTAGATCTTTTCTTTCGAAGATGATTCCCGAGGTTCCCTCCCAGTAGGTGACGGCCCCGGAAAGCTCCTGGCGGTTAATCCGTGGTTGCACCTTGATCTCAAGGTCCGAGCCGACCCGGAAGGCGATCCGCTTGAGGTTGAGACAGCGGTTTTCGAGCCGGCCGGTAAACGTGACGTTGTCGGTCCGTGCCACGGTCCAGGAATCGCCCTCTCTTTGAAGAAGTGTCGCCCGATGGAAGGGGGAGAGCGTCGCTCCCCGGTTCAGCATCTGGTACACCATGACGCCCCGCGTGTTGGCCTTGTTCCATCCCCAGATCCAGATCCAGCCGATCTGGTCTTTGGCCAGGGTGCTGCTCATCCATTCGTGGTCGAACCAGCACTGGCCGTGAACGGCTTCGGTGTGCGTTGATCCGTCTGGCCGAACGGTCGTGACCGTTCCGGTGATCGTGACCAGAGGGTAGGAATAATAGTAGGCCCAGTCGGCGGCGCCGGGACCCGTGAAAAACTTCTTTCGGGCCGCATGCCAGATCGGAGGAGACTGGGGGGAGAGGGTGAGGTCGTAGCTTCTGTTCGCCACCCGGAAGTGGAGCGCTAGGCTCTTGGCCTCGGGAGCGGGATGGTCGAGACGGTTTCGGCCGATCCGGACGGAGAAAGGACTCTCCTGCGCCAGGACCGAGCGGGAAAAACCCCGCCGTTCCCGTTCGGTCGAGAGAAAGAGTTTCCGGTCGAGGTCGGAGACGGCCCCATGAAAGCCGAAGATCTCCCGGGGAGTCCAGGAAGTCTTGGCTTTTGTGGCGGAAGGCTCCTGTCCGATCTTGGTCTTCATCCGGAAGAAGGTCGCCTGAAATCCGAAGTGGCGGTGCGACGGTGTGGAAAGGTATCCCGTCATGTACCACCATTCGACGGGATAGTTCGGATGGGGACTGAGATGGGCCCAGAGGGCGGAAGGGGTTTGGGCCTCTCCCCGTGCGGGAAGAAGGAGTCCTCCCGGAAGAAGGAAGAGAAGAATGAGAATTGAGAACTGCTTCCTCATAGCCGCTCTCCCGCGAGGGTCTGGTCCCGCTTCAGGAGAAGGGCCGGGGCAGCGAGCGACAGAAGGGAGGCTCCGAAGAGGAGGGAGCAGAGAAGAAGAATGTCCTTTTTCGGAAGCTCCCAGAGAATGGTCCACCCGAAAGCCTCCCGGTTGATGACGAAGACGATGATGGCGCCCACGAGAAGTCCCAGAACGATCCCCAGCAGGATCCCCCAGAGGACGATGAGGGTGGTCTCAAAGAGGAGCATGAGGATCTTCTCTCGGTAGAGAAGGCCGAGGTATCGGTAGAGGGCGAACTCCTTGCGCCGCTCGTAGAGGAGAAGGACCAGGGAGTTCGAGACCCCGAAGATCGAGACCACGATCGCGATCGCCAGGAGAGCGTAGGTGACGGAGAAGGACTGGTGAAAGACCTCGAGGATCCGGTTGCGGAGGCCGTTTTGCGACCGGACAAGGAGGTGTGTCCCCGGTGGGAGAGAGCGGTCGAGGCTGGCTTCGAAGGCCTCGACCCGGTTCGGATTTTTCAGAAAAACCGAGAGGTTGGACGGGGCGGTCGCGCCTTGCTCCGAGGCGAGAAGATCATAGGGGAGAAGGACGATCCCCTCGATGGTGGAGTAGTCCCGGTAGATACCGAGAATGGGACGGGTGACGGGACCGTTTCGGGTGGGATAGGTCACCGGGTCTCCGACCTCTTTTCCGAAGCGGTTGGCGAAGGGTTCGGAGACCAGAACCCCTTGTCCGGCCATGAACGCTTTCAAAATCGGCGGGGAAGGGGACGATCCGACCAGGGGCAGGGGGATGTTCCGGTAGAAGCGGTCCAGATCGGAGTAGGCGAGGTAGGAGGGTTTCGCCCCGATAGTGGCCGACAGGAGGGTATACCGGGCCACCCGGTCCACGAGCGGATTCTGGGAGATCGTCCGGGTAAGGGCGTTCGAGAGGGTCTCCGAGCAGTAGGAGGAGAGGCAGGTGGCAGGCTTGATATAGACGTCGGCCTTGAGGTTCTGGTCGATCCAGAGATTCAGGGTCTTCTCGAAGGAGGCGATCATGACCACGATGCCGATCACCATGCCCAGGCTTGCCATCACTCCCGAGATCGCGATCCGGGTCCGGCTGATCGTCGCGGTGAAGGCGGACAGGGAAAGGGAATGGACCGGGTTTGTCAGAAGGGACGAGATTCGCCGGAAGAAAGGGGAAAGGGCTCCCAGAAGGGCCGGAATCAGGAAGCTTCCGGAGAAGACCGCAAAAAGGGCGGCGGCATAGCCCCCCCAGGGGAAACGGTGGAAGGCGGGGAGGCGGGTCAGGGCAAAGCTCAGGAGGCCAAAGAAGACGAAGAGGCCCCAGAAGGTCTTCTGCCGGCTTGCTTGGCCCTCTTCCTCCTGGATGCGGGAGAGCCCCAGGACCGGGGGAATCCGGGTCGCCTCCCGAAGGGGGCCCGAGATGGCGAGGAGCGAGACCCCCATCGAGAAAAGAAGGGCCAGGAGGTCTTCGGCCAGGGAGGTTCCGATCGGAAGAAGGTGCGGGGGAAGAAACATCGTGGCGATCGTCCGCTGGACGGCCTGGAGGGTGATCCGGGCCAGGAACTGCCCCCACAAGAGACCGAACAGCCCTCCCAGAAGGCCGAACCAGGCTGCCTCGAAGGCCAGGAGCATCCGGATCTCCCGCACCGTTACCCCCAGAAGGCGGAGCGTCGCGATTTCGGTGCGCCGCCTGACCACAAAGAGGAGAAGCGTGTTGCCGATGAGAAAATAGGCCACCAGGAAGG
>JAKAAM010000048.1 GCA_021802325.1 Nitrospirota bacterium | reverse complement strand
GGTTAACTTCATAGAATAGATTCTCTGCGGGAAAATACTATGCGTCAACACATATCCAAGACAGAAAGGAGGGCGCATTCCTCCCGGGCATGAATGCCCGGGTCTCCAATGCGCGCCAAGGATGAAATTTCTTTTGCACCAGGAATACAGTTGATCGAAGATGGCATTGGATTAGGGGGAACAAGCATTGAAATGCCTTCAGGAATGGTGGGCCGAGGGAGGATCGAACTCCCAACCCGCTGATTAAGAGTCAGTGGACGCCTTGTACCGAGACATAGTTCATCATAGATAGTCATTGACAAATAAGGAATTTGTGCGATAATGAGTCAGTCGGTCGTAGTCAAAAATAGCCCTGAATTGACAGTCATTCTTGTACGGGCCTTGTACGAAAAACCGCCTCTGAATGGCTACAGTCCTGAATTTCTCAAATCGAGTCTTGTACGAAGGAGATCCGTACAATGGAAGACGGGAAAACCAAGAAAACACGGTCAACTCCGTTCTCGTTCACGAAAACCACTATCGAGCGGCTCTCTCCCACCGGGAAGCGCGTTCGATACAGGGATGACAAGGTTCCCAATCTTTATCTGGAGATCACAGAGTCCGGGGCCAAAGTTTTCCGGTGGATTCGATGGATCGACAGAAAGACGGAATCCGTCCGGATCGGCCCCTTCCCGACGGTCCACCCGGAAGACGCCCGGAAACGGGCGGAAGCCCTGAACAGCCAATATGCGCTCGGAATCAACCCGGCCAAGGAGAAGCGGAAGAAAGCGGAGGCCCAGACGTTCGGGGAGATTTTCGACGCATGGCTCTATGAGGCCCGTGACCGCAAGAAGACTTGGCAGGAGGACGAGCGGCGGTTCAAACGTCACCTGACGCACCTGGCAAAAGAGATCCCCGCCGAAATCACCCGCGATCAAGTCAAGGCGCTCCATACGAAGATCGGGGCCGCCGGCCGTTACGAAGCTAACCGGACGCTGGCCCTCGTCAAGGCGGTTTTCGCCTGGGGAATCCGCGAGTATGGATGGACCTTCACCAACCCCGCGGCGGGAATCCGGATGTTCCGGGAAGAGAGGCGGGACCGCTGGCTCCAACCGCACGAAATGCAGATGTTCTTTTGGGCCGTCCGGGAGGAACCGAACCCCACCGTCCGGGATTTTGTGGTCGTGGCCTTGCTGACCGGAGCCCGGCGGTCGAACGTCCTTTCAATGGCCTGGAAGGATCTGGATCTTGAGGAAGGCCGTTGGCGGATTCCGGAGACGAAGGCGGGAGAGCCCCAGGTGGTTCCGCTCCATCCTCAACTCGTCGAACTCCTGAAAGAACGCAAGAAATTTGTCGATAGTCCGTTTTTCGTGTTCCCCTCCGGTCCCGGCGGGACATTGGGGCACATGATCGAGCCCAAGGCCGGATGGAAGCGGATTTGTGCGCGGGCCGGAATCAAGGATCTTCGGATTCATGATCTACGGCGCACCCTGGGCTCATGGCTGGCCACCCAGGGGGAAAGCCTGCCCCTGATCGGGAAGGCCCTGGGACACAAAAGCACCGGCGCAACCGTGGTATACAGCCGGCTGGCCCTCGATCCCGTCAGGGCGGCCATGGCGAAGGCCGTCGACCGCATGTTGGGATTCGATAGGGACGACGAAAACAACATCACGCCCTTCCGGGGGAAGAAATGACGAATCCTTCCGATATGCAGGCGCGGGAGACTGAGATCCTCAACTTCCTCCGGCCCCACCTGAAAGTCCCGCCCACGACGAACTCGGAAGGGGCCTGGAGCCCGCCCCCCGGCCTGATCCCGGATCTGACGAAGATCCTCGTCACGGGCCGCGAATGGCTGACGCACGAGGCCCGAAAGAAAGAAGTCCGCGCCTACCGGCGGCAACTCGAAAAAGCCCGATCCCTCCGCGACAAAAGCCCCGCCCTAAAGCATCTTTTCCCCGCCTCTCAAGACTTCCCGAGGGGGGGAACTCCGATCCGGCAGGATGCGGACGCCCTCTCTCACATGCTAGCGGAATGTGACCGAATCTTGGGGAGAAGGGAGCCAACCCGCCACCCCCGAAGGGCCACAATCAAGTCCGCCTTGATCCTATGGAAAAAACACACCGGAAAGACCCCGCAGAAATGGGCCATCCAGCCCTCCGTCTATTCCGGGGACAAGGAAGCCCCTCCCTACGCATTTTGTCGTCTCGTCTTAGCCCTCATTGAAAATAAAGACCCCGGTGACTTCCGCCGGATCTACGAAAGCGCCGTCCGCTCCCTCAAGTAACTCCCCTTCTCTACCAAACCGTCCCGAAAAAACTCCAATTTGGCAGATTATCCAAGCCCGTCAATGCATTGTAGGCTAAGAGCGTCACGAGAAAATAGCTTCAACGTTGGAGGGTAATGTCATGGAAAATTTGCAACACGTCCTTCTGGACAATGAGAGCGCGGCTGAATTTTTGGGAGTCTCCCCGACAACCTTACCTCGATGGCGATGGTCGAGGATCGGGCCAGCCTACTTGAAGATAGGTCGGTCGATCCGTTACCGGAGAGCCGATCTGGAGGCATGGCTGGCCGGACGCTGCGTCTCGACACGTGATCAATCGGTTTCAGGGTTTGTTGGATAAATCCCGCGAAGCCTTTGGAGGGCTGATCGCATAAAAAAGGCCCGTTGGGCAACGGGCCGGGAGAAACTATCGATGGTTAATCATATCACGGAAATTCTCGAATCGCTACATGCAAGACGCTCCGGGAGCGGCTGGATTGCCCGTTGTCCCGCCCACGATGATAAAGCCCCAAGCCTGTCCCTGAAAATCACGGAAACAGGCCGACTCCTGGCCTACTGTCATGCCGGGTGCACCTTTGATGAAATCCGGCAAGCCTTGGGGTTGGCCGGGGAACGTTTCACTAGTAGCAATAATAGCAACAATAGCGGTAGCAACCCCACCCCGGAACAGATCGAAGCCCAGGGGAAAGCTCTCCGGATCTGGAAGAACTCGAAACCTGCCCGGATGGATCACCCCTACCTCCTCCGAAAGAAGATCCAACCCCACCAGCTCCGACAGATCACGGACTCACTCATCATTCCCTTGCAAGATTCATCAGGCGACCTCTGGAATCTTCAATTCGTCCACACTGATGGTACAAAGCGTTTCCTTCGCGGGGGGAGAACAAAATCCCTTTTTACGGTTCTCGGGGAACCTTCCTCGGAAGGCCGGATCTATATCGCGGAAGGGTTCGCGACGGGTGCAACGATTCACGAATTGACCGGAAAACCTGTATTTGTGGCCTTTAGCGCGTCAAACCTCCCGGCAGTGGCCCTGACTGTCAGGCAAGCCTTCCCGAAGGCGGAGATCGTCCTTGCGGCGGATTCCGATGAGGCCGGGGAGCGATATTCCGAGGCGGCGGCCCGAGAGATCAACGGCCTTGTGGCCTATGCGGGGAGGGTCTGACGTGGGGATCGATATCAACGACCTTGGAACGGCGGCCCTTCCGATTCTTGAACATCCGGAGAAGCCCGGCGACGATTGGCCCAAACCGGAAGCCCTGCCCGGCAAGCTCCCCCCGGTTCAGACGTTCTCTTACGATCTTCTCCCCCAAGCCTTCAGGCCGTGGATTAAGGATATTTCCGAGAGAATGCAATGCCCCCCGGACTTCCCGGCAGTTGGGGCTATTGTCTCGCTGGCCGCTGTGGTTGGACGGAAGGTCGGAATCCGTCCCAAGCGGCATGACGACTGGCTGGTGATCCCGAATCTTTGGGGAGCGGCCATCGGGCGACCCGGAATCATGAAGACCCCCGCCTTGGATCAGGTCCTTCTCCCGTTAAAGAGGCTCCACGCCGAGGCCATCGAGGCGAACGCCCAAGCCATGGCGGAATGGGTAACGGGAGAAACCGTTCGGAAGGCGAAGCGGGAACTGCTTTCCGGGGAAATCAAGAAGAACCTCAAGGCGGGTTCCGACACGTCAGGGATCGAGGCCGAACTATCCAAGCTCAAAGAGGATTGTTCACCCCCCGCGGACCGGCGGTACCTCGTGAACGATAGCACCGTTGAAAAGCTCGGGGAGATCCTTCGTGGAAATCCCAACGGCGTCCTTGTTTTCCGGGATGAGCTGACGGGCTGGCTTCGGACTTTGGACCGCGAAGGTCACGAGAATGACCGAGCATTTTTTCTTGAGGCATGGAACGGAGACGGGAGCTACACCTTTGACCGGATCGGAAGGGGAACAATCCACATCGAGGCCGTCTGCCTCTCCATTCTCGGGGGGGTTCAGCCGGGGCCATTGGCTGAGTATGTCCGGGAGGCATCAAGGAACGGCTCCGGGGCGGATGGCCTGCTACAAAGGTTCCAACTTCTTGTCTGGCCCGATGACCCCAAGAGCTGGCAGAACGTGGACCGCTGGCCCGATACCGTTTCAAAGAACCGAGCCTTTGAAGTTTACCGGAGACTGGCCGACATGGACTCAGTGAGCATCGGGGCCGAAGGGGTTTCTGTAGTTTTTGAAGGTTCCTCCCCCCTAGAGTCTGAGGGAAAAATTCCCTTTCTAAAATTCGATCCGGAAGCCCAGGAAGCCTTTGACGCCTGGCGGGAAATTCTTGAAACAGAAAAGCTGAGAGCCGGGGAGCCGGACATGATCGAGGCCGCCCTGTCGAAGTACCGGAGTTTGATCCCTAGTCTGGCCTTGCTCTTTCACCTTGCGGACATTGGGAAAGGCCCTGTCGGGATGGATTCTCTTCTCCGGGCCATCGATTGGGGGGATTATCTTGAAAGCCACATGAGGCGGGTCTACTCCGGGACAAGCAACCCGGTTCTCTGGGGGGCGCATAGTCTCCTACAGAAGATCCGAGAGGGGAAAGTCACTGACGGCATGACGGTCAGGGAAATTTACCTCAAGGGATGGTCAGGTCTCGATAGGGAGTCCTTGCCGGGGATCTTGCAGGTTCTTGAGGATCACGGATGGGCTCGAGTCGGAATCGCAAACCCCAAGACAGAGGACGGACGGGGTCGAAGATCGGAAGTTATCCGGATCAATCCAAAGATCGGGGGGGCAGAATGAGCACGCGAGAAGCAGTCCTTTCGAGAATAAAAAATGGTTCGACCCCTAGGGGTGAGGAACCTACAAAAACTACAAAAACCATTTCTGTAGTTTTTGATGGTTCGGCCTCCCTCATATCTGAGTCAAAAAATGAGGAATCGGAGATCCCCCCCAAGCAGGAAACCGTCCGTTCCCTGATCGAGGGGCTACTGGCCGAGGGTCCACGTCCCTATTCCGGTATCCTGGCCGCTGTCGGGGGAGACGAAGATGCCCTCCGGGGAGTGATCCGGAATTGGCCGGAATTGATCGCCTACCACAGCGAGGGGGTCTGGTATTGGGAGCTTGTCAGAGATCCTATCACCCTGGCAGAGCGGATCGGGATTCGCTTCGAGGCGGAGACCCCGGACGAGAAGGCCCTTGGGAAGCCCGTTTTCACATACCGGGGCCATGTTCTGGCATGGGAGGCCGATCCCCCGCATATCAAGCTCTATGCGTGGGCAACCTGCAATTTGTTTCCCGGACGGGCTTTGTCCGTCGATATCGAGCCGGTGGGCCGATTGCTTGGGCTGTCCTCTCGGGAGGTTCGGGAGGCCCTGTCCGAGCTTGTGAAGAGTAGGGATCTGATCTTAATGCGGGAGAAAGGCCGGGACCTGTTCCGGCTCAACATCCAATATGGAGGTACACATGAATAAGCCTCACACCTTTTTTCAGATCATTCCGGCCTCTCCGGGTTGGTTCATTGTCGTACCTGTGGAGGATGTAAAAAGCAGGAGGATCGTTGACATCGATCTTGACCCGGTGATTGCCTGGCGTGTCGAATCGGACACGTATGAGGGGGGCCGAACATATTCCCATGCAATACCTATCGGAGTGGAATTGGTGAACGAACAGCATTTCCTCCAGAGGCCGGACGGCGTGATCGTGATCCCGGAAGACCGCTCGTTCGAGACCAAAGAAGGGTTCATTGGCTACCTCAACGAGCGGGGAGGCTTCAATGCGACAGGCGATTGAGCAGATCGTTTTTTTGGCCGGGCTGATTTGGACGACATCCCTGACGGCCCGGAAACGATGAATCCCCTTCGAGATGATCGGAGGGAGGCCGTCCCCGGCCCTGCCGTAGAGCGGCGAAGCGCGATCCCCTTGGCATAGGGGATACTCCTGGGGCCGATGAAGCGCAGGGATCACGGCCCTCCCCCGATCCTCTCGAGGGATCAACCGAAGCCCGGCGGTTTCCGGGCACACAACAAAGGAGATCGTGATGAAGACTCAAAAAATCAGTAAGTCACAGGAAGTCGCAATACACGTCACACCGTCAACCGATTCGAAGGAGACGAGGAAGCGGGAGGGCCAGGCCGAGCGGATGGCCCGAGGCGAGGCAAGATGGGGCCTAAACGGAAAACGGACAGACGGAGCTAAGAAGGAGGAATGACAATGCGGAACCCATTTTCCATCGAGAGCAAGGCCGACAAGCAATATCGGCAGAATTTGGAACGTTGGAAGGCGATGGCCTCGGTGACAGGGCCAGCAGATCAAGCCGTCTTGCGGACACAGCCCCGCGAAGTCATCGAGCTTACAGGCCCCAAGATCGAGCGCGAGTTTTCGCTAAAGGCCAAGGATTCCGGCCAGCTTTTCGCGGTCGAAGAAAAAGATCATAGCGGCCGCGATGTTGTGCGATATTTCGGCGACATCAAAGCCGCATTCGCACCTTTCACGCTTCCGTCGATTCCGTTCGAGGTTTCGAAGGTTGTTTGGCACGATAACGTCCCGTACATTGCATCCCAACTGCCCGCGTCGGTTCAGATGGCAAGAGCGATGGCGGAAATTGGCCGTCCGGAGCGATGAGAGTAAGGGGGGCTGGCCCTATGCCGCCCCCCTCTCACCACAAGGAGGAATGTACCATTTTTTTGATCCCTGTTTCAAAACGAATCAAGTGGGAGTGGCATGAAACATGCAATAATAATGCAAATTTCGTGCGGTGGGGAAATACATTCAAAAGGAGACGACAAAATG
>JAKAAM010000047.1 GCA_021802325.1 Nitrospirota bacterium | reverse complement strand
ACTAAAGCCAATTGTGGAAAAATTTCCACCATCTGTTCCGGAAATTATCCGGGAGGTGACAGGAAGAGCGAGGATTTTCAATCCGGAAATTTTTCCGGGTTGATTTCTGGGGAATCCCGCGACTTGGTGGCCGAACGGGTGGGGAGAGGCCCTGTAGTAGAGCCTCTCGGGTGGTGGGGGGTGTGGCCTCGGGGAGTGAGGCCGGGAGGTTCAGGACTCGGGTAAGCGGATGATATCTTCCCCGGTGTCTCCGACGGGCAGGAGCAGGTCACCCGAGCCGATGACAATTTGCATTGGACCAGACTGGACCTCTGCCTTGACCTCATTCGGGAGCAACCTCCCTAAGAGCGAGACAAAGGTCCGCGGATCGGTTCTGGCAACCTCAACCAGCCATGCTTCGCCGCCGACCTCATCGAACGCCTTCAAAACGGCTTCCCTCAATGCGCGGGTGATCTTGTTCTGGGCACCTCGCGGCCTTCCCTTTCCCGCGGCCGGGGGCTTCTTTTTCTCACTATTTCTCAGTATTTTAGTGGCCTCGCTCATTCCTTTGCCTCCTCCTGGGTCAATCGTTCGACCTCGATCATGTCCTCCCCGACCGCTTTGATCCGCAAGGTTTCATTGCCGTTTTGTACGACGATTGAGCCAAGAAAGGTCATCTTGCCCGTTTCCACTATCGGGCCTTCGTATGGCTGTGTCTTCATCGGTTCTCCTTCCATGACAAGGTTAAAGTTCTGCTCCGACGCCTTCCGCGCTTCTGTAGGCAGGACGGGTGTTCTCGCCTGTCCGGACCTCCTTTAGGGCCATGTCCAAAGCCCGCTGGACGCCTTCCGCGAGGTCCGGGAGTTCCTTGACCCGGATCGTGAAGCCCTGCCCCTTCACCGGCCAGAGTACTCCATCTTCGCTTTTGGACCAGAATTGAAGCCGGACATAAGGCCGATTTTCGTAAACATTCCAGGAAAGTCTCAATTCTCCCTCTGGTCGCGGAAAGGTTGCCAACCGGAGGCCGCTATCTTCCGGGGCCTTGCCGCCTCCGGACTTGGGGAGGGTGGAGCGGAGTTGCGATGCTTTTTCTGTGAGAGTGGACATGATATAATTCTCCTTAGACAGACAGTAGCCAGGATTGGGCCGGTCATGGGACCGGCCTTTTTTGTTTGAAGGGGAGCCGAAGGCCCCCCCGTGGTGTTTTCAGACGTTTTCCAGCCCGTGGGACCGCAGGAGCATCGCCTTTTTGACGTGGAGCGGTTCGCGGCCTCGAATGTAGGGTTTTCCCTCGAAGTTACTGAGTTCAGGAAGTCGGACCGTAACGCCGGGAGCCGCAATTGTTTGCTCGATGTCAGAGCGCGGATCGCCGTGATATCTTTTGCAGACGCGACCTTGGGAATCCGTAAATTCCTCGACGACCAACACGCCTTTTCGTGCCGCCGTCTCCCGAAACTGTTCAGTGATAGGTTTTTCCAGCGTCTGCAAGACCGGAAGAGGAGCGGTTCGTGGGTCTAGTTTGCCCGCGAAGCTGGTATGCCCGACCATTCCACTCAGGCGCTCCCTCAATTCCTGTTCCTCATTCGCGGCATTTCGGGCAGGCTCTGTGCCTTCAAGATAAAAAATGCTCATGGTTATCGCTCCTTCCGTTTGTCGATAAGATCGACGCTTGGTTTTCTTTCGACGACAGTCACCCGGCCAGTTCTCGGAGAGACCACGGCAGGTTCACCGAGTCCGGACTTTTTCCTCATCATCGAAACTGTTTCCGAGATTTGCTTCTGACTTGCTTCATCACTGCTTCCCATGTCGTTCTCCTTCGTTCGTTGACGTTATCCGGATACACCGTCCGGGTCGGTGGTCGAGAGACCAGGGGGGAGGCCCCTGAGCCGTGCGCAGTTCTGGTGCCCCCGAGGCTCCACATGACTGGAGTTGCGCTTCGCCGTTTGGCAGGGGCAGGCGGGGGCTCCCTCCGAGCCTCTCGAATCATCGTAATAAGGTCCGGACGTGGAACAGTCCCGCCAAAAGGACAAATAAAGAGAATGCGACGCCGATCATGCGTCCCTCCTTTCCTGAAAGCAGTCGTCGGTTTTCGGTTGCTGGCTGGGCCAGCGGACAATGTTCCTGCGCCCGTCCGGCAGGAAAAAACGGGAACAATCGCCCCCCCCGCTACCTGGATTGATGTCGTCGGGGGAAAAGTGGGTGCAATCCTTGCAAGAGGGAATGTCCGTCGCGAGTCCCTCTTCGATCAACCTGAGCGCCGAAGACTCCCCTACGGCGATCACGTCTCCCATGTGAAAGACCTTCCCATTTTTTGTCCTGAATCTCTTCGCCACCTTAATCTTCATAAGTCCTCATCGAAGAAGGGGATGTCATCGTCTGGAGATGGATGGTCGTTTGTTCCCATGTTCGAGATAGGAACACATGGGAACATCTTGGCATTGGCTCCAGTTCTGGATGTTCCCATGTTCCCATTGAAATCGTCATTTTTCTCTATAGCGGTATAAGAGGGGCGTACACTTATGGCTTTATCTTCTTCTTTACAAACTTTATTATTTTTAATGGGAACAATAGGAACATTGGCTCCAGTTCTGGATGTTCCCATGTTGTTCCCATCTGTTCCCAAGCCTGAGATGGGAACATAAACCCAATCTAATCCACCGCCTGTCCTTATCCGCCTTCGTTCCCATCCAAGGCGCTTCATGATCGCACCCACCCGGATTTGACACGCCCGATCCTGCCGGCTGGGCTCAATTCCCAAACAGTCCAGAAGGATTTCCGCGGTGGTGCATTCCCATCGATCAAGGAGCCATGGTCGAATCAAAGATTCCCACGTATCCGCGTCAAAACGTTCTTCCGCTTCCATTTCTGCGCCTGGCACGATCCACCACGATTCGCCCGCCCGGAATCGGTGCAGAGCTTCGGCAAAGAGTTGATCCCGGTCCCGAGCGAGCCCTTCCAGATCGATTCGCCCGCACCGGATGGGCCAGAATCTCCTTGAGCCCGTTGGGTCTTGAAGATAGTGCGTTTCGTTTGTCGTGCCGATAAGAATGAAATTCCGGGGATACTTTTTGGAGTCCCGGCGGTAGGAGAGCCGTATGTTATCTTCGGAGGTGGCTAAAACCCTCTTGACCACCTCGACCAGCGACTTGCGAAAGGAGGCCAACTCGGAAATCTCAACCGCCCAATTCCCTAGGGCTTCTGCAATAAAATCCTTGGAGCCGATCTCAGACCGGGCCTCTGTCGTCCATTTTCCTTCCGGTCCCCCGAAGAGAACGCGAATCGAAGAGGATTTTCCGATCCCTTGAACGCCCTCAAGAACAACCAGATTGTCAAACTTGCATCCTGGGGTAATAGCCCTTGCGCAGGAAGCGATCAGGAGATTTTTCCCGACCGATCGGGTGTATTCCGTGTTCTTGGATTTAAAATAGTCTGGAAAAAGTCCGTCGATCCGGCTCTTCCCATCCCATCCTGGAAGGGATTCGAGCCATTTCACGATCGCATTGTGGGGGTTCTGGACCGCGATCCATTCCACCACGCGGGATATTGTGTCAAATGGGATCGCGGGAGTCTTATAGCGACCTTCGATGAGAGAGCAGGCCTCCGTTATCACCGGGGTGTCAATGACCCTTCCGTCCGGGAGGTCTAACTGTTTCGTAAGCTCGTTGAACCGGCACCGAGCAATGGGTCCAAACTCAGGGTCGTTCTCTAGGATTCGTCGAACGTTCCAGGAGGTAGGACGAAGAACCCCCTGCCCGGAATAGACGAGCGATTCCTTCCAGTCTGGTTCCGGATCTTGCGGGATGGCCTTCAGGTCATCGATAGTTCCACCACCTGCAAGAAAGTCGTCGACCCCCTGCTTTTTGCCTTCCGGTCCCGCTGGTATCCTGAGGATGGTGACCTGAGCGCCTCTCCCTCCCAGGTATTCGGCGAGGGCCTGTTCTGCCTGCTGTACCTTTGGATTCGAGGCCGCATCGCTGTCAAAGAGGACCCGGACCGGACGTTTCTTGAGCGGCAGGTCTCTCCATTCCGGGAGGGCCGTTGTTCCCCCTTTGCCGTTCGACCCGATCCATCCCCAGACGCCGGACAGTGAAATGGCAACCTTGCCAAGGCTTGCTAAGGCATCACCTTTTTTGGTTCCTTCCGTTATCCACAGCGGTTCCGAGGGATCTACCAACCGACTCTGCATTTCCGGATGAACGTCCAGCACGGGCCGGCCGTGGTGGGGGGTCTCGTATTTGACGGGCTTGCCATCGCGGGTACGGGGTGCGTCCGGTCGGAGTTGGCATCCGCCGACCTCTCCGGTCGGGTTGAACAGGGAGATAAGGAGACCTGGAAGGCGGATCTGCGAAGCGGAGAACCCAAGCGAGGCCAGGAGAGTCCGGTTCGCCTTCGTGTCCTGAAGCGTCCGGTAGCCCCTCGATTCGACGATGTGGTCCGCAATGGCCGATGACTTTAGCATCTCTCGATGGGGGCCGGATAGGACTCCCTTGGGCAGGCTCCCGAGGATGGCCGCAAAGTCAACCGATTCGGCCCCTTGGAGTCGCCGTCCATCCGGCCGGACTTCCGGGTCAAGAAACGATGTGGTAGAATTTTCTTGAGCGTTTTCTGGGCCGTCCGGCGGGGCGGCCTTTCCATTTTTCATGCCGACCTCCCAGGATCTACGGTCCTCCCTTTCAGGAAGTCCTCAAGGTCTTCAACCCGATACAAAACTTTTCTACCGACTTTGATAAATCGCGGGCCAAAGCCCTGCCACCTCCACCTGGGAAGCGTATTTTCGCTGACACCGAGATAATTTGCCGCCTGCCCGTTCCCAAGTAAACCCGCTCGAATAGCTTCCGTTCCCATCTGTTCCACGATCCCCTCCTTGATTGAAGTTTCTCAACAAGATTGAGGATAGGTGGTTATTTCTGGACGCGCATCCAAGCGAAAACAGGGATTTTTTTAAACCGAATTTCGCTTGTTGTGCTATCACTCTTCCGTTTTTGGGAAGCGGGACGCGATCTTTTCGTAGAGGTCGGCAATATCGCCGGGGGGATGGTCTTCAATGGCTTCGAGGACAAACTGACAAAAGCGATAGGACGGAGTTCTTTTTTTCCGTTCTCGTTTGGATGGGATGGATGCAGTGGGGTAGGCAGGTCTTCCGGTGTATTTTTTCCACAAAACCAATGCGTCCCCCACAATCCTCTGCCGCGGATATCTCCTAGGTTCCCGTGTGCCGAGGATCTTTTCGCATTCCTCGATCATGGCGGTCAGGGCGTCCGCGTCGTGGAGAACCCGAGAGCCGGGATCGGTGGGGAAGTCCCGGTGCGATGGGAAGAGATACCGGAGGGCCACTGACTTGTCCCGGAGGTCGAGCGCCTTCGTAAGCATGGCCCGGAACCTCTTGAGTTCTTTTTTCCGGGCTTCATGGGTCAACCATTCTTTCCCCTCGGTGATGAGCTTCGTGACGGCCATCGCTGGCCCCTGGGGGAGTCTCCAGCTCCCGTCGGGCTGAATCTCCCCGCCTTCCTTGAGATAGGGCCGCAACCATCGCATGATTTGGATGACTGGATCCTCGCTCATTTTTTCTTCCGAAACGGAGTGGCGTTGTTCTCATCGTCCCTCTCGAATCCGAGCATCCGGTCAACGGCCTTCGTCATCGCCGCCCGGACGGGATCGAGGGCCAGTCGGCTATAGACCGCCGTCGAGCCGGTGGATTTGTGCCCCAAGGCTTTTCCGATCAGGGGCAGGCTTTCCCCCTGTGTTGCCAACCAACTTCCGAGGGTTCTTCGCAAATCATGAATCCGCAGATCCTTGAGTCCGGCCCGTTCAAGGATGCGTTTCCATCCGGCTTTGGGCTCGACCATGTGGCCCTTCGTCCCCTGGGGTCCCGACGGAAAGACGAAGAACGGGCTCTCGACAAACTTCTTGCGCTCTCTCAGGAGTTCCACCAACTGCGGATGCAGGGGGATAACCTGGGGTTCTCCCGCCTTCGTCTCGGGGATCCGCCATCTTCCCTCGTCAAGGTCCAGGTCCTTCCAGGCCATGCTTAAAACGTTCGCCTTCCGGGCTCCGGTCAGCAAGGCCGTGATCACGAAGTCCCGGATATGGGGGTTCTCTTCCTCCCGGACGGCCCAGAAAAACATCTGCATTTCATGGGGCTGGAGCCAGCGGTCCCGCTTCTCTTCCCGGAACATCCGGATCCCCTGGGCCGGGTTCGGAAACTCCCATCCATATTCACGTATTCCCCATGCGAGAACGGCCCGCAGAAGGGCAAGCGTCCTGTTCGCTTCGTAGAGCCCGGACTTCTCCTTGATCTTCATGTGAAGCCGCTTGATCTCATCCCGGGTGAGTTCTGCCGGGGGGATTTTGGCAAAGGGTTGTCCGTGTCTCTTATAGCGCTTCTCGTCCTGCCCCCACGATTTCTTTCCCCGATCCCGGCTTTCGTAAAGCCATGCGTCGAAGATTTCTCCGAAGGTCTGGGCCTCTCTCTTCTTTCTCTTTTCTTGGGCCGGATTGATCCCCAAGGCGGCTTGGGTGTTCAAGTCGTCAACCCGTTTCCGGGCCGTCTCCGGGAACACGGCTGGGTAGGTTCCGATCCGGACCCATTCCACCTTGCGGTCTAACCTTCGGCACCAGTAGAAGGTCTTCTTCCCGGACGGGCTCACGTCGAGATAAAGACCGGGCTTCTCCGTGTCCCGGTAGCGCTCCCGCTTGCCGGTTGGGGTAAGCCGTTCGATGCTGGTCTTGGTGAAGGAAAAAACCTTGTCGGATTCCTTTTCCATTTTTGACCCCTTCCCCGTCTAACACAGGATTTTAAATTTCCTTGACTGGAGCCATTCCCGAGTCGATTTCTGTCTAACACCTGTCTAACACAGAGCATCAAAAAAGGGCTATTTTCATCTATGACCCACTGACTCATTATCGCATTTTTTCCTTATTTGTCAATGTCTATCTATGAGCATCTATCGCTCTGTCTAACAGACCGACTGACTCTTAATCAGCGGGTCCGGAGTTCGATCCTCCGACGGCCCACCAGAACACCTTACTCCTCGTTCCGTATTCCCGCGGAACGATCCTTTTGGTTTTCTCCCCTCTCTATTTTTTTGACGGGTC
>JAKAAM010000046.1 GCA_021802325.1 Nitrospirota bacterium | reverse complement strand
CAAGGGCTCTTGCCTACTCTGAAAAGGCTTTAAAAAAGGATCCTCAACCCTATGTCCAGGATACGGTGGGGTATGTTCTCTTCCGTTTAGGGCACTATGATCAAGCTGAATCCCATTTTGCGGAGGCTTACAAGGCAAACTTTCGTGACCCTGAGTTTCTTTTTCATATGGGACTGAATGAATGGAAGCTTGGAAAAAAGGACAAAGCAGAAGGGCTTCTCCGGAAAGCTGTGACTTCGGGTTCACTGACTCCGGACGAACAAAGGGAGGCGCATCGGGTGCTGCAAAAGATTTCATGACTCTTTGGCTCTCGGATTATTACCGGAGGGTATGAACCCTAACCCCTTAATTCGAAGACTTGGATTGGAAGCGGGACCTGCTTGAGCGGGTTCTGTCGTGAGAGAACATGGGGAGGCGTGAAAACGCGTCAAGCCAATAAGGGAAGCCCCGGAGTGGATGAACTGTCGATGGATGAGGCCGCCGTTGACCGACCCGAGCTTCTTGGGCTTCAGTTTAGGATTGAGACCGGGGGGAATGCCAAAGGGGCGGTATCAGCAGGGAAACAGTATGGATTGTGGTCGACCCCGAGAAGATTTTTCGACAGGATGAACCATGACATGCTCATGGACCGATTGGCCAAAGGATTGCCGACAAGAGGATTCTGCGGTTGATTCCTCTTCGTCCGATATGCCGACGTGAGTAATCTCTCTGTTCACAGTTGGTAGACGGATGAGGGAATCCTGCGATCATGGAAGTCCCTTGTGAAGCTTCACTTGAAGGTCAATGAATCGACAATCTCTGTAGGCAAGGATTTCGGGCGGAATTTTTTGGACATTGGTTCCGGTGAAGGTCCAACAATACGGTCAAGATCGAAGGGGCTCCCAAAGTCTGCGAAACCTTCAAAACCCCATCACAGAAATTGTTGGTTGCTCGGACCACGGAAGCCTGGAACAGGGGTCTGGGAACTGAGGCGGTATCTGGCCGGGATAGAACGGTAATTTTCGCCTGCCTCAAACGCCAAGAACGTTCAGAGACCTCGGTTCGTGGATTCGCCACCGACTTCGGGAGGTTCAGCTCAACCATCGAAAAAGCGGCCGACGATGTATTGTGCGGTTCTCAAAATGGGTATGTCCCAAGAGGGGGCCATTCAAGCGGGACGAAGCGTCCAAGTCTGGTGGCATCACAGCCGGTCAGTCCTCAATCTGGTTCTCACAGATTTTTACTTTGACCGCTTGAGTGGACCCGGCTCTTTTAATCCGAATTTTTTCACACCGTCCGGTGAGTCTCGCACGCCGGGTGGGGGAGGGGGCAACCCCCTATCCCGATTGCCTCTGTTCGCCAATACTGTAGAACTCCCTTCTGATTAACCACCACGTCCAGGTTCCTAACGGGGTTGGAATAGAACCGGACAAATCGACTCCTGTCATGGAGATTCCTCCCAACCATGGGCCGGTGGGCTTATCCGGAAACAGTTGGTCCGTCTCTGGACAATGTACTGATGCGACTTTGTGTCACACGTGAGTATTCGGGGCATGGGTCCAAAATGTTGCAGCTGAGTAGATCATTTTCGCGGGGGGGCAGGGAACTGGTTCGATTCGTGTGGGCCATGCGACCACTTTTCTGTAGCCTCGCCCCATCATCCTCAAATGAAAGGAGACGGAAGGCATTTTACCGTTCTGAAAAAATGATTCATGATTTGCGACAAGAAGCTCCACGAGTCCCACGTAAGAACGCCGGCCACCCCGTCGGTGAGGCTACGGCTCACAAATGGAGGCCCTCGATGTAGCATTGAAGGCGCCCCTGTGAAAGCGGGAGCGAACCCACGAGAGTCGATGGAGGAAGTCTCTCGACGAAACATCATCATGTGGTCCCTGCGAGCCGTTTATGGGTCGTAATACATGAACATCATTATGATCAAGCGTTGCAGAGAGTCTCCGTCGATGTAGCAGGGAGGCAAGAATCTAGAAAATGGGAAAATTAAAGAAATCATGAAGGGACAGTGAGTTTCGCTGTGTTTAACGAAACAGTATGATTCTCTTGCTCAAAGGGCTTGAGAACGGACATGTCTCTATCAGGTACGAACACCCTTGTTTCTTGACTCTTAGTCCGAGTCGATGAATTCTATGTTATCTATGATGGGATGCTTTTCTCGTCCTTGACCGAAGAGAGGTCGATCAAAGAAATAACAAGAGGAGTCCTTATGTCTGAATCTCCATCATCTCAGCATCGGTCTTTTATCCCCGGCTCTGAAGAGGAGCTTATGAGGTCGCGGACTCCGGATGACGAAGAGGTTATTGCCTCCTTCCTGGCCCGTGTTCCCAAAACGGCTCCCCTGATTCCCATGAGTCTTCCAGAGGGAGCCCCTCCGTCTGATGAAGCGATCACTGATCGGCAGAAGTTTTGGATTCGTGTTGCGGACACAAAGGAGAGGCGGGAACAGGCAGGACTCCTTGTCGACCGTATGTACGCGTGGCGAGGATATACTCACGAAAATATCCTGCGTGAAACCCCCCATACGATCACGCTGGTCTCTTACGGTCGTGACGGACGGGTCATCGGGACAGTCTCCATCGGAATGGACGCTCCCGGAGATCCCCTTCTTGCTGAAGAAGGGTATCCCGAGGAAATCGCGAAACTTCGGGCTCAGGGGAAAAAAGTGGCTGAGTTTAATGGGTTGGCCGTGGACTCCGAAATTCGTTCCAAACTTGTGATTGCGCGACTCTTCCACATTGCCATGCTCTACCCTTATGGCCTTTTTGGTTATACAGACTGCATTATCGAAGTGACTCCTGCTCATGCCCGCTTCTACGAACGAATGCTCGAATTTGACCGTTTGGGAAAAGAACGGATCTGTCCTCGGGTTAATGCGACCGGGGTCCTGATGCACAAGAACTTTGCCGATGCGGCGGAGAAGCTCAAGAAAGTGGGAGGATTGCTTGAATCGGGAGATCACACACTTTATTCCTACGGCTTCTCACCTGAAGAAGCCCAAGGTATTCTGGGCCGTCTCAGACGCATGCAGAGCGAACCGGAGATGGCCTCATGACTCCACCATTCGACTACTTTCAGGCTTTTTCTCGAAATATTGGCTGGGTGACCCGCCAAGAGCAGGAGAGGCTCCGCAAGAAGCGAGTGGCCATCGCGGGGATGGGGGGGGTTGGAGGAGTCCATCTCCTGACTCTTGCCCGCCTTGGTATTGGGGGCTTCAATATTTCAGATCTCGATGTCTTTGAACTGGTGAACTTCAATCGCCAGGCAGGCGCCATGATGTCCACCCTTGATCAGCCCAAGGCCGAAACTCTTGCCCGAATGGCGTTGGATATCAACCCTGAGCTCGATATCAAGATTTTTTCCCAGGGGATTAGTCGGGCTAATGTCGAGGCGTTTCTTTCCGGAGCCGACCTTTATGTGGACGGCATGGACTTTTTCGCCTTCGAGGCTCGGGAAGCCATCTTCTCAACCTGTCATCGCCTCAGGATACCCGCGACCACCGCGGGACCACTGGGAATGAGTGCGGCCCTCCTGAACTTTCTTCCTGGGAGAATGAGTTTTGAGGATTATTTTTGTTGGGAGGGACAGGATGAGGAGGAAAAAAGCATCCGCTTTCTCTTGGGCCTCTCTCCAGCTCGGCTTCAGTTTCCCTACCTTGTCGACCCGACAGCAGTCAATCTGTCTGAAAGACGAGGGCCCTCCACCGGAATGGCCTGCCAGCTCTGCGCGGGAATGGCGGCGACCGAGGCGTTGAAAATTCTGTTGGGCCGAGGAAAGGTCTTGTCGGCTCCTTGGGGCATGCAGTTTGATGCGTATAGAAACCGGTTTGTTACAACCTGGCGGCC
This sequence comes from Nitrospirota bacterium, assembly GCA_021802325.1. The sequence goes on along the minus strand of JAKAAM010000046.1, from coordinate 3,570 downwards.
GGGGGGGAATCGAAATCCTATTCAGAAGATCGCCCTCAAAATGGCCCGGCGGAAACTTGAGAGTTTAAAAACCAAATGATCATGTGTTCTGTGTTTGAGCGTCACCGACTGGCCCTGTTCGTAAACTTTACAAGTGGAAAAAATAATGACATTTGAAGGGCAAGTTTTCGTTTTTCATTCCACATTTCTTTCTTGCCCGGAAAAAAGGAATTTTTTTAAAAAATACTATACCAAGACTTCTTACGTAAAAATTTTTGAAGGTGTTATCTGGGAATTTCTTCTTTGGCATCTCAATTGCTAAGAAGATTTGTGACAATGTTTTCCGCCTCTCCGTTTTGGGCGTTCTCAAAATAAATTTAAGGAGCCATCTATGAAAAGATTAAGAGCGATCAAGAAGGCAGGGCAAGCTGCAGGAGTCGTCCTGGCGGCTGCTTTGGTTCTGTCTGCAGTTCCCAAGGCCGCCCATGCGACTTACTTAGGGACCCCGACCGTTTCACTGACTGATACGACGGGCTCAACACCATTTACTGTTTATTATACAAACAATAACGCGCAAAGTAGTGCAACTCTCTACTACACGGGAACCTCGACGTATGGCGCGACCATTCCGACGGCGGCCGAGATCAATGCGGCTGGAATTCCCGGGACAATCGATACTATCCAAACGATAGATCAAACCAATGTTAATTATGTTCCCATTACTTTCTATAATCCTTCTTCTGGGCAAAACTTTACCTTGAAGCAGGTTCAGACAATCTTGGATCCGTTTGTCGCTACCGCGACAAATGGAGAAAGTTTCACCGGAAATGTCCTTTCCAATGTTTTTCAAGTTGTGGGTGGAAGTCACAGTGGAGATCTTGTTTTTAGCTATCAATTCAATGTTACCGCTGAAGGCATTGCGGGTACCTCCCTCACTTCTGGATCCGTGTCTTTCTTTAATGAACCTTTGAATGCTCAGAGCGGGATCGGAACCCCTTGGTTACTTGCTGATGGAATTAACGGATCGATCACTACAAACGAGTTCGTGAATGATGCGATTGGTTCACAGCTTACGGGGACAGTCGTTGCCTCAACAACCGGCGGATCAGTTGTTACCTATGATACTGCACAAAATGGAAACAACTCGATTAGTTCCATCAATTATACTGGTGCAAACATTGGGGTAGGAGAAGCCTCTCCCCAGTTTTTTGTGGCTTCCAATGCGACGACCTATTCCATGGGAAGCTTTACCTTTGAAGGCGCTGGAGCGGGCATGCCTGGTCTAGATGTCTTTGTTCCTGGTACCCCCGAGCCCGGCACCCTGGTGCTCTTCGGGACCGCCCTGGGCCTTGTGGCCTTCATGATGGCCCGGCGCCGCCAGGGGCAGGGGATCGCCTAAGGCGTCTCCTCTCCTCAAAGCCCCCTCCGGCTGTCCCAAACCGGAGGGCCCGTGGTGTCCGACCCTTTCCGCCCCTTCCGGAGAAATCCGGAAGGGGTTTTTTCTGCCTTCTCTTCCCCGTTTTTTCCGCCACATCTCCAACGTCACCCGTTTCGGCGTTCAGATGTAAAGAGCGCCCGACAGCTGTCAGGAAATTTTCCATGTCGCCTTTTACATATTTTTATCGTCCTCCGGAACTCTCTCCATTCTAGTACCTCGGCAGACGAATTTTGTTCTGGCATGAAAAATGCTTAATGGTTGCCGTCAGGTTTCTGTGTGACCTTGGTCACGCGAAGGTCCCCGTTCCGGTGCTTTCTGGGGTTGGATCGGCCATCGGGAGTCCTTAGGCGTATACAACACCGAGCTTTGGCCGTTATCCTTCACTTATCTGCATGTCTGGAGGCATGATGATCTCCCTCTCTCTTTACCACCGGATCTCCCGGGGCGCTCTTCTGGCTGCGGCCCTCGTCCTCCTATCCGGGCTCATCGTTGTCCCCGAGGCCCGGGCGGGATTTTCCGTGGATGTGACCTCGGCCGACGTCAACCGAACGTTCCAGCTCGATTGGAACTATGCCTCCAACACTCTAAGCGCAGGAGGGCCGACCGCCCCTCTCTCCTCGGTGGGGCTCTTTACCATCGACTCCTTCTCCTCCTCGGATCTGGTGATGTCGGCCACCATCGACAACACGACACGACTTACCTCCGGCCTGACACAGGCATACCTGATGTCCATCGGGATCGCCACCAATCCGGTGGTCTCCGCCACCTTGACGACCCCGGGTAAAACCTTTACCCAAGTCGAATCAGCGGGAAACTTCCCGGGGGGATTCTCAAGTATCGATGTCTGCCTCTATTCGGCGAACAACTGCAGCGGGGGAAAAATTCAGGACGGCCTCGCCGCGGGAGCGAGCGACTCCTTCACCGTGGCTCTCGCCGGGGATTTTGGGAACTCCCCCTCCGTGACGCTTTCGGATTTCGCCGTGAAGTTCCAGACCAACGAGGGCTCCTACGAGTTCGGAGACGGAGGATCCTTTCTTTCCGAGACCCCCGAGCCTCCCTCGGCCCTTCTCTTTGCCACGGCCCTTCTGGTGGCGGTCGCTGCGGTCCGCCGGCGGCTCTTCTCCCCCGAAGGCTCCCTCAAGGATTAGTTGTTCCATTCTTCGTGAATGCCGGGCTCCGGGACGAGGATCGCCTCCTTCCGGAGCCCTTTTTGCGTTTGGGGGAAGGAGGAGCTTCTCCCTCCTCCCCGCTCTTTTTTGGAGGGGGCCCTTTCGGGAGGGGGGGGTCAGAGTGCCATCCTGACTTGGAACGCCCTTTCCGGTATAATCCCTTCGGGTTCGGAACCAGTCCGGCACAATGTCTGGTAAAAACGCGGCGAGGCACGATGGTCGATCTTTCCATGAAAATGCTCCTGCACGACCGGCTCAGGTTCGCCCTGACGACCTTCGGGGTCGCCTTTTCCGTCATGCTGGTCCTGGTGCAGGTGGGGCTCTTCGAAGGCTTGATCAGCTACGCCGCCGACACCATCCTTCCCATCCGTCAGGCCGACCTCTGGATTACCTCCCGGAACACCCAGAACATCGATTTTGCCAACTATTTCCCCGAGAACCTGGTCAACCGGGTCCGCTCCGTTCCGGGGGTGGAACGGGCGGACAACCTGATGGTGGACTTCATGCCCATCCACCTCCCCAATGGCTCCTCCGACGGGGTGATGGTCTACGGCCTCACACACTACTGGAAGTGGGGCGTCCCCTGGAACGTCGTCTCGGGCAACCCTCTCGACCTTCGCGGGGGCCCCTACATGTTCCTCGACGACTTCGCCATCCACCGCTACGGCCCATTCCGGGTGGGGGACTACCGGGAGATCACCAACCAGCGGTTCAAGATCATCGGGGTCCTCCACGGGCTTCGCTCGTTTACCACCATCCCCGTGGCCTTCCTGGACTTCTATCGGGCCCAGGCCCTCACCGACATCACCTTCGGCAAGACCGCCTACATCCTCGTCCACCTCTCCCCCGGCGCCGACCGGAAGGCCGTCATGGCCGAGATCCGCCGCCGGCTTCCCTACAACGACGTCTACACGCGGAAGGCCTGGGCCCGACGGGGGCAGGACTACTGGATCTTCAAGACCGGTCTCGGGTTCAATATGGGCA
>JAKAAM010000045.1 GCA_021802325.1 Nitrospirota bacterium | reverse complement strand
GGCCACCGTTTTTCCCTCCCGGCGGAAGAGGTCGCGAAGGGCTTCCGTATCGTTGTAAGGAAGGACGATGGTGTCATGGACAACGGCATCGGGTACTCCGGCGGAGGTGGGAATCCCGAAGGTGGCTCCCCCCGATCCGGCCTTGACCAGGAGGGCATCGGAATGGCCGTGATATCCCCCGGCAAACTTGACGATACGTGTCCGTCCGGTGAAGGCCCGGGCGAGGCGAAGGGCGCTCATGGCCGCTTCGGTGCCCGAATTGACGAACCTGATCCGCTCAAGTCCCGGAATGGCGCGGGTGACAGCTTCCCCCAGGAGGATTTCCGGTTCGGAGAGGGCGCCAAAGGAGAGTCCGCGGGAGGCTGTGTCGGTGATGGCTGCCAGTACGTCGGGGTCGGCGTGGCCCAGGATGAGGGGGCCAAAGGAAAGGACGAAGTCGATGTATTCGCGGCCATCGAGATCGGTGACATAAGCTCCGGACCCTTTGCGGATGACAACGGGATGGCCTCCCACTGCCTTGTAGGCCCGAACGGGGCTGCTCACGCCTCCCGGAAAGATTCCGCATGCCTTTTTGTAGCCTTCTTCTGAATTCAAGAGATGCTCCTGTCTATGTCGATCCGGGGGCGGGGTTGCCCCTGCCTTGAGGGCCACGGCTCACAGTGCCGGTTCCAGGTCGTTTTTTACGAATTTCTCATGATAGCAAATTTTTGGTGGATCGAAAAGGGCGCCGGGAGGGAATCGTAGATCAGGGAAGAGGCTCTTTGAGGAAGGTCAGTACCCGGCTCCGGCCCCCTGGGAGGTCTGAAGGGTTTTTGCGATGGCGCCTGCCAAAAAGAGGAGCGAGAAAAGTGTGGGGAGAAGGAGTTTGAGAAGGGGGCGAGGTGCGGATAGGAAAGAGGAAAGCAGCCTGTCCGAGAGAGCTCCTGCCAGGATGGCCATGTAAAGATCTCCGACGACAAGGAAGGAGATGTCGACGTACTGGCGGGCGACGAGGAGAAGAGATCCCAAGGCGATTCCCGGCTCGATTCCGGAGAGGAAGATCCGACGGGAGCCGATGAGGATCATCGCCAGCCAGATGGCGGCGAGTCCCCCTGCAAGCTGACCCAGAAGCAGGCTTCCCGACAGGGGAGAGAGGGCTCCAAGGGTTCCTGTTGTCAGGAAAAGCGGAAGAAGAGTGGATCGATTGATTGCTGACGCGTCATTTCGGGATGTCAGGGCCTGGGCCAGAAGCCAGAGTCCGAGAGTTTCGGCAAAGAGGATCAGACCCGAGGTGGGGTTTTGCCGAAGGAGAGGGAAGAGCAGAACCACGGCGGAAAGGATGATCACCAGGGATTGGGAGGCGAGGGGATGAATCTTTTTGAGAAGGTGCCTCGAGACAAAGGAGAGAAGAACGAGCGCGGGAATCCAGTCCATCGGACGGGAGGGATTGAAAAGATGAATGATGGCAGGTCGATCGAAGACAAGGAATATGACGATGATCCCCAGTACAAGTGCGAGATCTCCGGAAAAGCGCCAGGTTTTTTGTTGCGGGAGTCGTGAAAGGGTCAGGAGAAGAAGGGTGGTAAGCAAAAAAGGAATGGCAGCAGGTAACATAAGATGAATGGCCGGCAGGATTGAAAGAGTCTCCATGGGAAAGTCCGTCAGATATAAGTGAGGAGCGGCAGGGACGGGGGTGTCCCTGCCGTGGAGCCCGTTACTTTTGTGTTCGGATGCCTTCGACGCTGAGGTAGAGGTGGATCGTGTCGCCGATCATCCCAGGGTAGGTGGTGATGCCGAAGTCACTTCTCTTGATGCTTCCCTCGGCATCGTAGCCTGAGAGATAGCCGCCCCAAGGTTTGGGAAGGGCCGAAACAAGGCCGGCTCCGACTTCATGAATCTTCAGTCGGACTGTCCGGGTTTTTCCATGGAGGGTCAGCTTCCCGGTCAGAATGCCGGTCTTTTTCCCCGTCTTTTTGTAGGAGTGGGAGACAAAGCGTATCGTCGGAAAGGTCTTTGCATCGAGAAAGTCGGGGCCTCTCAGGTCCTTGTCTCTCATGGGGTGGTTCGTGTCGATGCTGTTTGTGGCAATCTTGATGTCGACATCGGTATTGTCCTTGGCGAGGCGATAATGGCCAGAGATCTTGTCGAAACGGCCGACGGCCGTTGCCACCCCGGCATGTCCGACGGTAAAGGTCACGGAAGTGTGGTCGGGATCGATTTTGTAAAGGCCTGATGGGTCCCCGGTTGCCGTTTTGTAGGAGGCTGCCTGGGAGAGTCCCGGGGAGAGAAGGGCCGGAGAGACGAGGGTCAGTGAGAGGACCGGGGCAAGGAGGATTCGCCCGGTTCGGGAGAGGAATGTCTGGGACATGGAAACTCCTTGAGTTGAATGTGGAAGTTGTGCAAGAGCGAGAGCGTCTCTTTTCCTGCAGCGTGCGGAACGGGTGAAAAAGAGTCTTCTGTGTAATGATAGTCGGAAAATTGTTTGAGTGCAAACAGAATTTCTTCGTTGAAGAGAGTTCTCGGGGAGGAATAAGATAGAAGGACATGGAAAAAGGAAGAATGGTCAGCCACGAGGGGAGGGGTACGTGCAACGGTCGCCCGAGGAGATCCGGAAAGAGTTGTCCGCGCACATCTCCCGAATGATCTGTCAGTGTCGGGAGTCTTCCTGGCTCTGCCTTGAGCGGTCGCTGGAGATGGACTGGGGAGGCGGAGGGGAGATGGAGGAAAAGTTCTCTGACCTCGATCGCCTTTTCAGCTGCCTGCTGGAGGATCTCTCCCGGGATGGGTCCCGGCTCCAACTGGCAAGGGTGGCCCGGAAGTCGGAGTTTCTTGAGGACAGATTTGAAGAGCTGGATAGCGTCTTGCGAAATCGTCCGAGACGAAAAAGGGCGGCTCTCCCTTGGGAAAAGTTCTTTCGTGTGGGTGCCGGCGGTGATTCCCGCACGGGGAAGAGTGACCGGGATCTTTTGGGAAAGCATTGCCGGACCGTGGGCGTCCCTGAAACGGCGACCTTCGAGGAAATTCGCCGGAAGGTGCGTTCATTGTTAAAGGAAAACCATCCCGACATGCGCGCAGGAGACAGAAGCGGGGAGGGAAGGATGCGGGACATTCTGGAGTCCTACAGCTTTCTCAAGAGGTACTACGGGGTGATGCCCGATAACCAAAACCAGGAAAGGGAATGAAAAGGATGGAACCGGTAGAGATCAATGATCCGGAGAAGATTCAGGAGATCCTGAAGGGAATTGTCCTGACAGGATCAGGATTCGTAACGACCTGTCTGCTGGAGGATGTCTGGGATGCCGGCCTGACTTATCCCGACTACTTCAAGGCGGCCGGAGAGGATCCGACGGCGTCTCTGAATGGTCTGTCACCTGCATGGGAGACCTATCACCTTCGTCAGGGAAAAAAGGTGGTGAATGTTTATGGAATGGGTTCTCGGGGGCGGCGGATCCATGTGACAGAAACTCCCTGAGCCCGGACTTGTTGATATTGAATCAAGGAGAGAACACCGATGCTTTTTGATGAAGATATTCTCGAGCATGTGAGACTGGTTGCGCGTGAGGGGGACCGCTCCGGGGAAGATCGCGATCTCGTGGAAATCCTGACGATGCATCCGGAGTTTGATGCGCTTTGGAATGACCCTTCCGTTGACCCTTCCCGCCCTCTGGAGGTGGGGGATGTGAAGGTCAATCCTCTTGTGCATGTCGCACTTCATCTTGTCGTGTCGAGGCAGATACGGCAGGGAGTGCCTTCTCAGGCAAAGAAGGCCTACCTTCATCTGGTCGAGCGGGGGGAAAATGCCCACGATGCCCTTCATCTGATGATGGGGTGTTATGGGCAGCTTTATTTCGAATCCGTCCGAAAAAGCGATGCCTTTGATGAGTCCCGTTACGCTCAGCGTTTGGCCAGCCTTTAGGATCGGAAGGACAATTCGCCAAAATCGGACGAAGGCGTTCTTGACTTGAACCACCAATGAATTCTAAAATTTACGGACCTCATCTTTGCAAGAATGTTGACGGTGTAATCCCTTGTCGCCTCGTCGGGAAAGGGAAGATCGCCCTTTTGTCTATGTTCTTTATTGCTTGTATCGTCAGACTTCAGAAATTCCCTTTTCCCCCAGATTCGAATGTGGAGGGGGTGTTTTCGGTAAATTGTTGAGTTTTTGAACGACTTACCGGTATATGGCCCGAATTGTCGCTGTGGCGGAATGGCGTTTTCGGGTCTTCACGAAGTGACCGCAATAATATTGAGGAGTAGAGCCATGGCGACACAGACAGATTCCCGGGTTCCTCAGATTGGCCAGCGCAATAAGAAGGGCCAGCTTGTGACCGACCCCAACGAACTTTTCTTCCTCTCTCCCCGGACTCCCAGCTTCCTGACGGGATCTGAAGTCATCCGGGAGGCCATCAGACGTGCCAGTGTCGACTTTTCCGTGGCTTACCCCATCACCCCCCAATCGGAGGCCTCCTCGCTCGTCGGAGAGCTCTATGCCGAGGGATATGTCGGGGACTACATGCGGGGCGAGTCCGAATTTGCCGTCATGGGCGAGTGTGCCGGGGCAGCCTTTGCCGGAGCCCGCGTCTTTACGACCACTGCAGGCCCCGGGACCCTTCGGGCCTTTGAGAACTTCCCCATGTGGGCGGGAAGCCGTCTGCCCATTCAGGTGGTCTTCACTGTGCGCGGAATCAACTCTCCTCTGACCATTCAGCCGGACACCCTGGAAATCGCCTTCATGCTCGAGACCGGCATGCTCCTGTGGCATGCGGAGTCAGCCCAGGATCTCTTCGACTTCATGCTGAAGGGGTACTATGTGGCCGAGCAGCCTGAAGTGCATCTTCCGATCGGCGTGATCTGCGATGGCTTCTTCGTGACCCATACGAAGGATATGGTCATGATGACTCCAGAGGATCGCACCCTTCCCCATTACGATCCCTACCGGAGCCCGGTGGTGTGCATGGACATGGAGGTTCCTCCGGTCCGAATGATGCGGGATCCTTTCGTGATGAAGTCGAACTACATCAGCTATATGACGCATGCCAGCTGGCAGCTTGAAATTCGTGCCGCCATCGAGCGCTCCCGCAAGCACACCATCCCCCTGCTCGACGGTCTGATCGAGGTGGAGAACTCTGATGCCGAGATTATGCTGGTAGCGTCGGGAACGGCCGTCTCCCAGGCCCGTGAGGCGATCCGGCTCTTCCGGGACAAGGGCGTTCGCGTGGGTCTTGTGAAGATCAAAACCCTCCGTCCCTTCCCCACCGAAGAGATTCGCAAGGCAACAGAACATGCAAAACATATCTTCGTTCCCGAGTTCAATGTGGCGGGATGGCTCGCCAGGGAAATCAAGTCCACAATCGACCGCAATCACCGTGTGGTCGCCGGTCCCCACGTGGCCGGGGGTATGACCATGCCTCCCGAGATCATTGTCGAGGAAATCGAAAAACATATGGCTCATCGCCGGAATAAGGAGCTCGTCCATGGCTAATCGAATCCAGATCAATAAGGAATTTGTCGATATCATGCCCCAGGATTATCTTGACCTGGTGGAAACCGGAACCTTTGAAAGCCCCAACCGTGGCTGGAAGGACTTTGGAACCGCGACGGAGCTGATCGCCGAGCATTCTCTTTGTGCCGGATGCCCTGAGTCCATCGCCTTTCGCCACATCATGGCCTCCATCCCCAACCCCGAAGATACCGTCATGGTGGGCTCGACAGGATGCACCAGCCTTGTCTTCCCGATGATTGCCGTTCACAATATCCACTCCCTTTTCGGAAATCAGAACGCCATTGCCACAGGCCTCAAGCGCGCCCTTGCGGTGCGATTCCCCGACAGGGTCAAGGATGTCATTGTCCTTGCCGGAGACGGGGCAACCGTGGACATCGGCCTTGACATGACCCTTCAGTCCTGGTTCCGGAAAGAGCGTTTCACCACGATTTGCTTCGACAATGAACTCTATGCCAATACAGGCGGACAGGAATCGGGACTCATGCAGAAGGGGTTCCTGGCAAAGATGGCCCCCGTCGGAAAGCGCTTCGACAAGGTGCGCCTTCCTGAGATCGCACGGGAATCAGGATGCGATTATGTCGCCATCATGACGGCCAGCAAGCCCAGCCTCGTCGAAAAGGTCATCAAGCAGGCCGTTCTCATTGCCCGGGAAGTGGGTCCCACCTATATTCAGATCTACACGCCCTGCATTCTTGAGATCGGGAAGCAGAGCATGGAGGGACTGCAGGAGATGAGAACGTCGGAGGCCCCGGGAGAACGGTTCAAGTTCCGGGAGTTCATCTCACCTGAAGCCCAATCCTTCCTTGACGGCCTGGCAGAGAAGAAGAAGGCCGAAAAGATTGCGGCCACAACTTAACCTCCGGGGGATTCGATGAAAAAACGCATTAATATTCGTATGTCGGGCTTGGGCGGACAAGGGGTTGTTACCTCCGCCCACTTGATGGCGATGGCCGCTGCCCATGAAGGCAAGTTTGCCATCTCGAACCCCTTTTTTGGCGCCGAAAAGCGTATGGCTCCCGCTGAATCCTACGTTCGGATCGGGGAGGAAAAGATCTACGACCGGGGAGAGCTCGTTTTCCCGCATGTCGTCATGGTGTACCACCCTCAGGTGATCACCATGGGAAAGAGCTACACGATGCCGTTTTATTCGGGAATCAAGGATGGAGGGCTTATCATCATCAATGATGATATTGAACTTCTGACCGAGGAAGAAAAAGAGGATCTTGCGAAGAAAAAGGTCACGGTCTACTACGTTCCTGCCACAAAGATCGCACTCGAGCTTGCCGGAACCGAACTTGCCACAAACATGGGAATGCTGGGGGCTTTGGCCGGACTGACCCATGCCGTGACAATGGATGGCCTTGACAAGGCCCTTCAGGATCGCTTTGGAAAGAAATATGTGGCATCGGGAGGTACGGCAACCCTCGACGAGGCTATCAAGAAGAAGTTTGCGAAAAAAGAGATGCTTCTTCAGAAAAACCTTGAGACCATCCGCAGGACGTTCGATGAGGCAGAAGTCTATGCCAAAAAGAATCCCACCTTTGCGGTCAACGTCAGCTAACCAGAAGAATCAGGAAGGGTACCGATGTATAATGTGGCAGAGGTAAATGCCGAAGCCTGCGTCGCCCAGAAGGGATGCCGGTTGTGTATCATGTATTGCCCTGAAGCCAATTGTATCCAGCTTGACACCCAGAAGATGAAGGCAGTGATCGTGGAATCCCGCTGCAAGGGGTGCGAGCTGTGCGTCGTTGTCTGCGATGCGGCCAAGCATAATGCCATCACGATGGTGGCTCGCTAACCTGTTCTGAGTGTAGTGAAGTTTACTGCGTTAAAAGGAAAGGGGGGTGATTCTAGACCCCCCTGCTCCTTTCCCTGCCTCCTCTAATCACGAGAGCCTCCGAAATGACCCCTGACAAGGACTCTTCCCTTCCGGATCTTGAACTCTCTGATGCCTTTTTGCGTGTCGAGGCGACAATTAAGGAGTTTCATGCCCTCCTTGATGCCGCCAACAGCCTCTCCGGGTCTCCCGATCTTTCCAACGAAGACCGAAAAAATCGACTCGTGGCCTCCCAGGCTCTGCGTGACAGCGCGACGATCTATCTTGACTGGGGGTGGC
>JAKAAM010000044.1 GCA_021802325.1 Nitrospirota bacterium | reverse complement strand
AGGATCTGTGAATGAATCCCGGAGAGCCAGACGGTCTCCGGATCCCGCTTCCAGAGAGGGAGAAGATTCGCCGTGCCGACATAGCCAAGACGCGCCTCCCCGGAGGCGTGCCGGTCGATCTCGAGGGACAGTGCCCGGTTATGGACGAACCGGCAGGCTTGACGGCGTTTCATGGCTCCCACCTTACCACAAACCGGGGCACGCCTTATATCTCCGTCCTGAACGACGGAGTTTGACGGCGCTTTTGGATAAATTCCCGGCGAGGTGTTCCGGGATGGCATGTTTTTGTAGGGAATGGAGAAAGAAAAGAGCTTGGGTGGCTCCTCTCATTGTTTAATGAGGTGCGAAGAATACTGGAATGAATCTGGATTTTCTCATGGTCCGCAGTGGTCAAAGCGGATAAGGATCGGTGATGGGGCTTCCCTGAAATGACGTTTTCGTCAGCGGGATGATGGCATTTGTCGTGTGGTGGAGCCTGTCATGGCAAGGAATGGGGGCTTAATCAGCCATGCCTTTATCTCGGAAATGGAAGTTTGGAGGCGGCGGGCGGGATTGAACCGCCGTATAAAGGTTTTGCAGACCTCTGCCTTACCGCTTGGCTACGCCGCCGAAGTAGGGTTTGAAAGCCACATTCTAGCAGAGGCTCTCTGATTCGGCAAGGGCGATTTGGAGAGTTGTGGGAGAATGTCGAGGGAGGATCGAGACTTTCAGGCTTTCCCGGAAGGTGTGGAATATGACGGAGCGAAGGTGTTCGCTCCGTCATGCGATGACCCCGGGTTCTGATGGCTAGCTGCTCCCTTTCGCCTCCATGTCAGTGTTTCGAACAAGTACGACCTGAGAGGCCTCCAGGACAATCACATCTCCGGAGGAGTTTTGAACAAGACGTGAATATTCCGGGCGGAGGGATGTCAAGGATACACGCGTTTCACCATGGGTCTCGTGACGGGTGGACTCCTTTATTTCCAAACCCTCCCGATGGGCGGCTGATCCATAGTCAGGGGCTGGGGGGAGGATGAAGCAGTGAGCGCATGACGCGAAAACAGAACTCTGCCAATTCTATGTGTCGAAGTGCGTCATCGAGAGTGTTTCCCCAGACGGTGGTGCCATGATGTCGGATGAGAAGAACGGGGAGGGGGGCCGGAGTGTCTCTGAGACGACTCTCGATGCATTCGGCAATCCGGTCGACGGAGGGATCATTTTCGAAAATGGGAATTGGAGGAGCCTCTTCCGGAAGGGGAAAGCCCAGCCCCTTGATGACCTCAAGAGGCGGGAGAGGAAGTGCCGCGTCTCCCCGGAGAGAGGCCAGAATGGCCTCGGGGGTATGGACGTGGATCACCGCGCCAGCCTGAGGGAAGAGTTTGTATAGAACGCGGTGGATGGCTGTTTCGGCCGACGGCTTTCGGCTTCCTCCTTCGATGGGCGTTCCCTCTCCGTCAAGTTCGAGAATGTCTTCTCCCCGGATCCTCCCCTTGTGAGCCCCGCTGGGAGTGATGAGAATTCGCCCAGGTGTTCGGATGGAGAGATTCCCTCCGGTCCCTTCCATCCAGCCTTTGCGATAGAGATGTCGGGAAAGGCTGGCAAGGGCGATCTTCTGCTCGGTCATGGTCACTGGTCTCTTAGGCCTTTTTATGAAGTTCGAGATAGTTCGAAATATCGAAGAATGTCTCGAATGGAATGTATGTTCTCCCCTCCTCTTCGAGTTTCTTGGCAAGGAGGCTTCGGGCAAAGACGAGGCTTCCCAGCCGCGCCATGGAAAAGTCCGTCACGGAATCCCCCACAACGATCCGTGTGGGGACATCGAAGGAGTAAAGAATCCCGGGCTTATAGACGAGTTCGTCATGGTCGGCATACGGGGAGGTGACCTTGAGGAATGGCCCCGAGAGATCGACCTTTGCGGCCACAATGCGTTCGATCCGGCTTCTGTAGGGAGCAAGTCGGGCATTGACAAGGGGTTCGATGCTTCCGGAGAGGACGACCAAAGGGATTCCCAGATGTTCGAGAGTGTTCAGGAACTCTTCAAATCCTGGCCTCAGAGGAGCTTCTCGCATGCGCCGCTCCATGGCGGGAAAGGCTGAAGAGGGAATGGTTTCAAGGACGGCGGGGACTCCTTCCCGGAGGGTGATCTCGCCGGAGAGCAGTCGGGGAATCATCCGGCTTGAGGCCTCGGGGGCAAACTCTCTCATCAGCAGGGAGAAGGTCTCCTCCTGGGTGATGGTTCCATCGAAGTCGGAGAAAATGATGGCGCGGGGCGCGTGAGCTAGGTTCCCCATTTAAGCACCGCCGACTTGAGAGGACCGTCAGGAATGGACTCAGGAGAAAAGGAATCTTTGTCACACCAGCGTTTCCAGGCCTCATGAAAGGCCCGAACCCCGGCGGCCGGACCCTGGGGATGGTCCATGATCCCGGTACCGGCATTGAGAATGATCTCTCGGTTGCCATCCGGAAGGAATCGGGGGAGGGCCCCCGGGTGAACCCCTGCCGAGGGGACCGGTCCGAGACCCCCTCGCCTGAGCGTCTCCCGTATGTTTGTTTCGGTCTCCGACGAGATGGGGAGATTCCCGGCGCTTGTGGGATAGAGAACGGCATCGGCTCCCCCGTGGACCATCAGGGTGCCGAGAAGGACGCTCATGTCAAATCCGTAATCAGGGGAGCCCCCCAACGCCCCGGCCATGGCCGGGTGGGCAAAGATCGGCAGATTGGTGTCGGGATGGGAGGCGAGTGCCTCCATGACGGAGACCCCATAGGCAAAGGGGGAGAGGAGATAGGCATTGGCTCCGGCATCCCGAAGCCTTCTTGCCGAGTCGATAAGGGTGTCGGCCCGGCCCGAGAGCGTCACGGCGTAGAGCATGGTGCGGTTTTGGGTTCGCTCGATCTCGTCAAGAACCGGTCGGCAGGCCTTGATCCTGGAGAGGGCTGTCGAGGCGGGGGTGTCCGGGAGAATTTCATCGTCCTTGATCAGATCGAGTCCGGCTTCGCCGACCTCCCGAAGGATTCGGGCCAGCTCGTCGGGGGAGAGGCCCAACGCCGGTTTGAAGATTGCCATGAAGAGAGGGCGGCCGGAGACCTTTGCCAGGCGGGAGATCCCCTCGAAGCCCCATCGCCCCCGGGTCCCATAGTTGGAGGGAAGATCGAGCTTCCGAATTTTGGCCGGACCCGCCAGGGAATATTTTCCTAGAACCATCACCAAAAGAGATCCCAAATCTCCAGAAACATTGCGGAGGGGATACCCGACCCAGGCCTGTCCCCTGCCATCGGGAAGAACCTCGAAAGACTCCAGGATCCCCTGGTAATCGCCAATCTGTTTAGCCATGCCGGGGGAGAGGGAGCCGACTGTTTGTCCAAGGGCGAGGATCTGACCCTGCCGTTTTGGGTCGACCCCTTGGGGAAACTCGTAGAGGACCCGGATTCTTCTGTCCGGAGAGGAGGACGGTGATGTCATGCGAAGGCGGAAGAGAGGGGGCGTCCCGTATAGAGGGGAACCCAGCCCTCCCGGGAGGTAAAATATCGGACGGCTTTAATGCGGCGCGAAGGCGTTAGCCGGAACCAGTGTTCGGCTCCTCGAGGGACGTTGATGTAGTCCCCGCTTTCGACGAGAAGCTCCACCTGATCCCCGTCAGCAAGGACAAAGCCGAAGATCCCCTCGCCTTCCACGATGTAGCGGATCTCGTCATCGTCGTGGGTGTGACAGGAGCGAAATTTTTCTTCGAGAGCGGAGAGTCCCGGGAGATCGGGGTCGAGCACGATGAGATCCTGTGTCTGGTAGCCCAGAGTTTTTTTCAGGTCGTCAAAGCGAGGGAGGAATGAGCTCAGAACTTCTTCCTGTTCCGAAGGGGTCAATCGCGGTTTGCCCAAGAGATCTTTGAGGGGCTGAGTCTCCGGAACCGGCCACGCATCAAGCTTAACGCCAATAGGAGTAAGGATCTTGGCGATTTCCGGCAGTGTTGTGATCTGACGCTTGTCGGTGCAAAAAAGAATGGCCATGGGTTGCGATCCTTATTGACGGCTAAAAAACGCGGTAGAACCACCCTGAGATGGAGCTCGACAGCCAGATGACGAGAAAGACCGGCCCGAGTTTCGAGTGGAATCGTCCCAGTGGGTGTCCTTTTTTTCTAAGGACTCCCAGGATGGCAAGAAGGACGAAGAGCCAGAGAGCTCCCTGGGCGGTGATGAGATGGAACCAGTCCAATGCCGGAGGGACCGGGTGAAAGCGGATGCGCCCCTGAATTCGTTCGTATTCCATGATGGCCGTTCCCGTCACGTCACAGGTGAACCCTGCCAGTGCTGCAAAGATATGACCTCGACGAATCCGGATAAAGTCTGAGGTTTGGGGTCCGGAAAAAAAGGAGCCAAGCCATCGACCGGTGGGGGCTCCGTAACGGGTTCGTATAAACAGGGCTGTCAGATATCCGGTGAGTGCGAGATAGATCAGAAGAGACATGGAGATGACATAGGGATTCACGGGGGCCTCAAACGGGTTGGGGTGACAATCTTTCCCTCCTAGTTTATCAGCCTCCTCCGGTTGAAGTCATCCTGCTGTGGGGGGAGACGGAGGCGATTCTTCTCGAGGGGAGCGTTCGAAGAGAAAGATCGGTCCCAAGAGAATGAGTGCAGCCACCGCGACTGCGGCATAGACATCGGAAAAGGAGAGGAAGAGGGCCTGAGAGGAGACTTCTTTTTCAATGAGCCCCATGGCGAGACGAGACGCTTCCCCCGGCGAAATTCCAAGGGAGGAGAGATGAGCGATGATCGTTTGCCGGGTCTGGCCCGTCTGAACCCTGTTGGCGGTAAGGTTGGCGGTGGTGAGGTAGGCCTGGTGGATCTGTTGGGATCGTTGAAGAAGTGTCGCAAGAAGAGCGATTCCGATGGATCCTCCCAACTGGCCGATCATGCCGGAAACGGCAGCGCCTGTGGCGAGCATCCGTCGAGGAAGCGTGGCCAGCGACATGGTCATGAGGGGGGGAAAGAGAAAGGCAAGTCCGATGCCGCGGAAAATGTTTGGCCAGAGGAATGAATGGGGGTTGGCTGTGGGGCCGATGTGGCCATATCCCCAGAGCGCGATCTCGATCACGATGACGCCGGGAACCATAATCGCCCACACCGGAACCTTGCCCATCAAGGATCCGGAGATCATGGTGGCAAAAGTAAAAGAGATGATACTTTGGAGGAGGACAAATCCTGTTTCGAGGGGATCCCAGGAGAAGAGCTCCTCCCCCATCAGGGGAATTGTAAAGAGTGTTCCGAAGTAGACGGATCCCAGCAAGGCATAACCGGCCGATCCTGCCCAGAGGGATCGATTCTTCAGCACTCTCAGGTCGAGAAGGGGGTGTCTGGCGGTGAGCTCGCGGATCACAAAGAGGCTCAGAAAGAGCGCTCCGGAAAGGGCCGCGATCCGAATGGCCGGAGAGGAGAACCAGTCATAGCGTTGACCGTTTTCCAGGGCGAACTGGATTCCGGGAATGGCTCCCACAAGAAGAATAACTCCGGGAAGGTCAAAAGGTTCATCCGAGACGGAATGATGAGAGTCGGGAACATAGCGATAGGAGAGGTAGGTGAGAAAGATTCCTGTGGGAACGTTGATGAAGAAAATCCATGGCCATGAATGATTGTAAATGAGGTAGCCCCCCACGACCGGACCGAGGGCCGGTCCCAGACTCACGCCAATGCCGAAGACCGCATTGGCCATGGCGACTTTTTCCGGAGGAAAGGCATCAATGATAAGAGTCTGACTCGTCGCAAAAAAGGCCGCTCCCGACATTCCCTGAAGAAGCCGGAAAAGCACCAGAGGAAGGAGGTCCCGAGAGAGTCCGCATAAAAGGGAAAAGAGGGTAAAGAGGATGATTGACAGGGTGAAGTATCGTCTCCGGCCGAATCGATCGGAGAGGTATCGGGTCATCGGGATCATGAGAACATTGCCGATGGTGTAGGCGGTGATGACCCAGGCGATCCCGTCGATGGTGGTATCGAGTCCCCCCATCATGTTGGGCAGGCCCACGTTAACGACTGTGGAGTCAAGGGTCTCCAGGACAGTGGCCCCGACTGCGGCCGTGATGACCAGTCGGGGATTGCTTAGGGGAGGAATGTCCGCGCTTCGCTCGACCGGGGCTCCGGGTTCCATCGTTTACCGGATCTTGTGGGTGAGGACGACGGGAACAACTGACATGCCGATCCGCAAGCGATGGTCCGGGTCGGATCCGGGGTCGATCAGGATCTTGACCGGTACACGCTGGACTACCTTTGTGAAGTTGCCGGTGGCATTTTCCGGGGGCAGGAGAGAGAGGACGGCTCCTGTCGATTGGGCAATACTGTCGACGTGTCCATGAAAGGTCTGTCCGGGAAGGGCATCGACCTTGATGGTGACAGGGTCACCCTGCCGAATGCCATGAAGATCTGTTTCCTTGTAGTTGGCGACAACCCACATGTTGAAGGGAACGACATATCCCACAATCTGGCCGGGGGTCAGATACGTTCCCAGCTCAATTGTCTTTCCTGTGATTCGGCCATCGACGGGGGCTAGGACCTTGGTATATCGAAGGTTGATGGAGTCGATGGCAAGAACTGCCTCATCGCGATGGATCGTCTCTTTCAGGACCTTCATGGCTTCTGTGTCGGCTTTGGTTTGAGCCTGAGCCATTTGGTACGCGGACATGTCCTTGTCGAGCCGCGATGCCGTGGCAAAGGCTTTCTTGGAAAGGTTCAATGTTCGTCGGCTCTCCCGTTTTGCCAGATCGGAGTTGGCCCGATCCCGCTCGATCGTGGCGGAGAGGACCTTTAGTTGCGCCATATCTCGGGCAAGGGCTGCTTGGTCTTTGTCATAGGTGGACTGGAAAAGTCGGGAGTCAATTTCAATCAGGACATCTCCGGCATGGACAACTTGGTTGTCCTTTATGAGAACCCGGGCGACCGGACCTGCAATTCGGGAAGTGATCGGGTCGAGGTGGCCTGTTATCTGGGCGTCATCGGTGGAGATGTGGCTTCGGGTGTAAGAGGCGTAAAGGGCTGAGGCGCTCCCGATTCCAATGACTGTAGCGACAGTTGCGATCAATGCCTGTTTTTTCATGAGGGGCCGGAGTTCCTTGCTCTACTGTGACAGTTTGTTTTGAAAGTGAGGTGAATTAATTAATTAATAAATTAATTCACCGGTGATCTGGGGTCAAGTCTGGCCTTCGTGTTTTTGGCAGTGGGGGTAAAAGTGGAGATGGCTGGAGAGTTTTTTCCTGACGTTGTATTCTTCCTGAGTCCGTGAAGTTTTCTTTTTCCCGAGCCAGGAGGGTAATGCAGTGAAAAAATGGCCGATTCCGATTGAGGTATCATTTCGGACATTTGTCGCGATTACCTTTGCCGGCTCAATATTTTTTCATGTTGTTGGCTTGGGTCTCCACTCCTACCTTAATGGCCAGAAAAAGGCGCTCATCGGAAAGATTGAGTCATTGGCCGAAGCGGAAAGCCAAGTTTCGGAAATCGATGCGAGCCTGTCAGCATTTCATGAGGAGATCCTTCGGAGTCTTGCGGAAGGAAGATCCCAAGGCGGAGAACGGAGAAAGCTTCTCATTCAGGCTCGACTGATCAGGGTTCTGATACAAAATCTTGGCCAGCTTGATGGTCGGAATCATACCCGTCTGCCTGCGGGATGGGCCAGTCTTGAGAAAAACGGGATTGCCTGCCTTAGACATCCTTTGCCAGAAGGCAGCCCCTGTCTTCAACAGCTTCTTTCTCAGGTCGGAGCCTTTCAGCTCCATGTCATTGACTCCCGGAGAAATGAAGTCCGTCGTCTCTCCCTAGT
>JAKAAM010000008.1 GCA_021802325.1 Nitrospirota bacterium | reverse complement strand
GCAAAAAATATTTTTTAAAACAAATATTCTTTAAACAATGGCTTAAATAATGGTGAGCCGCCTGGGCTTCGATCCCAGCACACTCGCCTTAAAAGGGCGATGCTCTACCGAATGAGCTAGCGGCTCGTCGTTCATTATGAAAAAAAAGGGACCAAAGGTCAAGCCAAATTGATCCACCGTTCCTCAAAATGCCTACGAATGGGCGATATTTTTCCTATTGGCCTATCTTTTTTATCCTCTCTTGAAAAGCCCCCGCTACATATTAGATAATGATTCTCATTATCTTTAAATGGGAGGTCTCCTCTGAGAAGACTCAAACATCTTTTGATGGTATCCGTCTTCGTTCTTTTGTCTTCAATCAGCCGACAAAGTTCGAGCTGGGCAGACTCCCTGCCCCCGCCAAGCCTGAACGGAAGCTCCCTTTCTCCAATCTCCGATACAATTCCCCTCGATTTGGACAGGGGAATCGTCCGAAGCCTGAACATCGAGGAATCCTGGGTCGAAAATGCCTTCTATATCCATTCGATCAATGCCGATATCCTTTCACGCGGTAATACCTGGACGCTTTCCGGAGAGATGGACTTCGCCTTCAATACCTGGCTCGGGGGGGAACTCGACTTCCCAGTTTTTCTGATGAACTATCCCCTTGGTGAAGGTCCTTCGGGCTTTGGTCCGATCTCCCTGGGCCTCCGGGTCGTCCCCTATCAGACAGGCACGGAAGTTTCCAGAGAAGCGGCTATTCTCTCCTTTGAAGTTGAAGGAAATCTGTGGCCGACTCCCCAGGCCCAGAATTTTCCCGGAGAGGGAAACGCCATCACCCCCGAGCTTCTGTGGGCATTCAGATACCATCGGGTCTATTTGCAGGGGATCACGGGAGACACGATTCCCACCGGCATCGGAGCGATCGCCGATCCTTTTTTCGAAATCAGCATCGGGCGAACCTTTGACCAGATCGTCGCTCTTCAGATCGAGGCCGATGCAAACGGATCGATCCCGCTCTCGAACGGAAGGGTCGCCCCCATGCTGACCTTCATCCCGGAGATCGCCTATATGCCTTACGGCGATCTCTGGCTCAACGAAATCGGGGAAGGCCTGACAACTTATGGAAGTCTGGGCCCACAGCCCACCACCTACTTCATGATGGAATTCGAGCTGGGGCTTTTCCTCAGGGAGTAGCCGAAGTCTTGGCATTGGTTTCTGTACCTTCTGAAGGGCCCTTCTTGAGCTCTTCCCTGAGCCGTTCAAGCTCCCGGCGATACCGCTCACCATCTCCGAAATCGAAAAAGTTTCGATAACGGTCATGCGTTCCGAGAATTTTTCTTGCATGTTTGATCGGACAAAAGTATTGCTCGGTCCTGGAGGCCACCTCACGCGCATACCCTACGAGACCATTGGCATATCCGCAATAGTTGCAATTGAACTGCTCGATCACATTCAAATAGGCGAGCCCGCCACGGTCAAGAACAATATAGTCGGACCGCCGGACGCGGGGGATCCCGTAGGCCCGGAAACAGACAGCCTGATAGAGGCCGATCCAGAGATCGAGGAGAAAAAGTGGAATATAGAGAGAATATATGACTGGAGCCACAAGTAGGCTCATGATCGGAGTGCTGGCAAGAAAGGCCACGACACCCTGTCGCATGGTCCTGTTGACCTCCTCCATTTCTTTTTCAAACAAGATTTTCTTCTTGTCGATCCGGTAGCGGAAGTCTTTCTGTTTTTCCTCGAGTTCCTGGGTAAGAGCGGCTTCGAGCTCCTGCTCAACTGCAGCCAGACGCTCCAGGATGCCGCCAATTTTGTTGCTCATCTGAGCTCCTTCGCTTTAAGGACTTCATCCATGCCAGAGCTCCTCCGATCCTGTTCCTTCATGATGATCAAAGTCCGCGGACATCTTCATCCGGTCTATCGATGCGCCAGAACGATCCTGGGAAAAAAAGCCAGAGGCTCCGAATGCTGGGCGGAATGGTAAGTCACCGCAAAGCGAATGGGAAGTCTTTTTTTCAAATTGGTCGTGCCCTTGCCCGGATGCTCCCCCTCTCCCGAAATATAGACCGGTCAACCCCTAAAAACTCTGACGTTGCTCAAAATCACAAACAAATGTGATCTCGGTCACAATCACTGTTCAAGGATCCTGATATATTGAAGCGCCAATTATCCATATTCTGAAAGGAGAGCGCCATGAAATATCATCGAACAGTATTGGCCGTTGTAGGAATTTCCCTGCTCACAGGTCTTGGATTTGCCTATGGGTCAGTAAAGAACACCACGCAACAAGTCAGGGATGGAAATGAAGCGCTCGTCAACTTTACAGACGCTGATCTCAGCAATAAAGGATCAATTCAAAAAATTACGGCCCTCAAGGCCACCATCAAACGGCTTTCGACCAAGCTTGCCGCTCTTGAAGCCTCTCCGAAACCCAACCCCGACCGCGGAGCCGACATCGCCGCCCTCAAGGCCACCATCAAACGGCTTTCGACCAAACTTGCCGCTCTTGAAGCCTCTCCGAAGCCCAATCCCGACCGCGGAGCCGACATCGCCGCCCTCAAGGCCACCATCAAACGGCTTTCGAACAAGCTTGCCGCTCTTGAAGCCTCTCCGAAACCCAACCCCGACCGCGGAGCCGATATCGCCGCCCTCAAGGCCACCATCAAACGGCTTTCGAACAAGCTTGCCGCTCTTGAAGCCTCTCAAAGACCCAATCCCGACCGCAGGGCCGATATTGCCGCCCTCAAGGCCACCATCAAACGGCTTTCGACCAAGCTTGCCGCTCTTGAAGCCTCTCCGAAGCCCAACCCCGACCGCGGAGCCGACATCGCTGCCCTCAAGGCCACCATCAAACGGCTTTCGGCCAAACTTGCCTTCCTTGAAGCCTCTCAGAAACCCAATCCCGAGAAAAGAGCCGTTATTGTAGCCCTCAAAGCCAGGATCGAATCCCTTCAGGACCGACTGGAGCGTCTCCATGCGTCCCCGCCGACCAATCAAGATCGTCGGGAGGACATTCTTCGTCTCAAGGCAAGAATAGCCAAACTTCGGCTGGCTCTTTGGAATTTGCGGCACGACAAAGAGCAACTTTCCAGGGAAGACCGGAGCCTGCGGGGGAGCGACTCCGATCCATTCCAGCGCGATGGCGATGAGCGGATCCAGCACTTAAAACACCAAGGATTCCAGGACAACCCGCATAGGGAAGCGATCCGGGAAATCGAACAGGGATCCCATCAAAGGATCGCCTCTCTCTATTCTCCCGCCCACAAATCCGGCTTCCATGCCCGAATGCACCGACACACCCGGTAATGCCTCCTCACTTTTTCAAGGCCAGGCGTGTCCTGGCCTTGCTCTTTTTTACCCTGAACGTCCTTGAACCTTCCATAACCTTTGGGGCTGTCCAGGAAGCTCCCCCTGACTCCCAATGGGAATCGATCCAAAGGACGGTGGCACGGGGAGATCTCCCCCGAGCGCTCAAACAGATCTCTCGTTATACGAAACATCATAAGCGCAATGATGCGGCCTATCGGATGGCGGGACGCATTGCGAGAAAAATCCACGATCCGGACATGGGGATCCCCATTCTCGATCAGGGGATCCGCCAATTCCCCTCGGATGAGTCGCTTGTTCGGCTTAAGGCGGAGCTTCTTATGGAAAAGGGGGACTTTTCCAAATCCGGGAAAATTCTCCGGAAGCTTTATCAGTCCCGGACGCTTTCAGCCAAGGAAAAAAGCATGGTCCATGAGGACCTGACCGTTCTCAAGACCCTTGTCCTGTCCATTCCGACCTTTTCCACTTTCGATCAGAACATCAATTTTCAAGAGAACATTCCGGATCCGTTCCAGAACCCTTCGATCTATGAAAAAGAAAACAAGGTCTATCATATCCGCATCCAGAACGTCGATGTCGGATATTCCGGGGGCTCCTCCATCAGTACGGGTGTGGCGGTTGAAACACCATTAATGTATGACGACCTTCACTTCCAGGCAGGAACCAATTTGTACTTTGGGATGGCCGGCAACCAGACGAGTTCTCCCGAGTCCTATCTTTTTGCCGGAGTGGATGGCCAAGGTTTTGAGAGTGTCCGATACCTTCTTGACGCAGGCAATGTCTTTGCCGGGAACCGGCTCAACCCTGGCCTTTATGGCCATGTAGAATTTCCGGCTGGCCCCCTGCGATTCGACGGACAAGGCTGGTACCAGATGCCCTGGAGCGGATATGGACAGGCGATTCTCGAGGGAGGGCTGCAATCCGGCTTTCTGGCCAACCTCTCGGCCGCCATCGGGAAAACTCTCTCGCTATCGGCCGAATACGAATATGCCTTCGATACCCTTCAAGGCAACCTGGATCCTTTCGGGATCAATCACAACACAATGTTCGCCATCGACTGGAACTTCCTGAAGGAACCCAACCTGCATCTACTCGGAGGGTACGACACCCAGACCTTCACGCCGCTTGTCCCGAATCCGACAGCGCAAGTTCCAGTCCTGATTTCCTCAAGTTTTGGATTTGCGGGCCTTTCGGCCCTGGAACAGATCGGATCGGCCGCGGTTCTGAACGGCCAGATCGGAGGGATCGTCGGAACCTTTGACTCACCCGGACCACTGGTGGGCTTCCAGGCAGACGGAGGGGTTTCGCTTCAGATCACCTATCATGTGTCGCTCTCCGCCAATATTTCCTATGAATCACTGGCGGAAGGATATGTCGGGGCGGTCACGACAATGACCTACGGGATCAACATCTGGCTTTGATTGTTGTGTCTTGTCTTTTGAAGTTCAAACCGTGTGGGAGAATGTCATGTGGTGCGCCCGGCAGGAGTTGAACCTGCGACCTTCAGATTCGTAAAATGAAGACCATAGATTTCATTATGCCATCGGTACTTTAATCCTCCAAAATTCAGTGTTCCGATTGTGTCCGAAAAAAGCCATATGAATCCGCAGAGTTCAATTTCTCTAGGATACAAATACGGCACACTCTCACTAATGCTCTTTTTTGGCCCTTTTTTACCCCCGAACCGGCACCAAATCCGGCACCAGATTTTTCCCTTCCTCCGCTCTGGTGGCTGATTCTGAAAATGGCTCCAGTTCTGGATAGTCATGGAATAGCCCGTCTGTACTCGCGCGCGCGTATTGACAAAGGCGGAAAGGCTGGTTTTTCCGCCTCTTTCAAATCAGGTACCCCAAAATCTACAATTTTTCATATTTTCTTTTACAGTAACCAATCAGCATAGCAAAAATTCGGCAACCTTTCACACTAAAGCTCCTTCTTCCGAACGGTTCCTCCCATTATAGTGCGGAAACTCCTCCCGATATCTTCTCAGAGGACTACCAAGAATTGGAGTGGCCAAAAATAAGTCATTAACTCATTTTGGAAAATGTCATAATTTTTTACACTTGTCATATTTTTTACTAAAAAAATCCAGAAGAATGATTACTTAAGAATTTGTTGAATAAAAATATTTATAATTGGCATTTTTCTTGCTAATAACCTTAACATTATTTATTAAAATTAAAAAATTCCTTCGGTAATAAGATTAATGATCAGAAAGCCGTTCATTAGGAGGCTTAAATGAAAACTGTATTGATAATGATTGTTGGAATGGTCCTAATTTACGGGTTTGGAGCTAATAAAGCGGGGGCGACCCAATCTCCAATTTTTAATCCGATATGTTCTTCAAGTTGCTACGGGGCCGTAGCAAATGCAAATGATAGCTATATTATTGCCAATAATCCTTATATTACCGAAGATCAGCAATATAATAGTTCAGGGGGGCCAGGATTTACATATGCTTACACTAGTGTTTTTGGTGGAGGTAATGGGGCGTCTGCAGAAGCAGATTTGTCAGGAGACTATTTATATGCAGTTGCAGCAGCCCCCAATGCGGAATTTCCCTATACATGTTCCGATTGTTCTACAGCTAATTATGCTTCTGCATTTTTAAATGATACTTTTTACATTACTGGAGCTCATTCTGGAGAAACTTTAAATTTATTCCTTTCAGTAAATTATGCTATTGATGGTATCCCCCCAGTTAACCTTAACTTTTTTGGAGCAGAAGCTACTTTAGATGGAACTGATATAGTCGACAACCACGGTAAAATATATAATTATTCAACCGGATCAACAGGCATAACTTATAGCTCAGAAGCCGGATCATCTGAATTTACTATGTGTAATTCTGGAACTAATAATTGCATTAATTTAGGCAATTATTTTGGAACAAATAACATAGAATTAATTGTTCCTTTATCTTCTGGTAGTTCTTTCTTTGAATTTGTCGCCGGAATATCAACGGGGAATGGAGGATTATTTGATCCATCTATTTATGTTGATCTTCCTCAAGGTGTTTCAGTAATCTCTGCCAGCGGCATCAATTATCCCACCTATAACCCAAACAATCTTGCAGCCACCCCCGAACCCCCCACCTTCTGGCTCATGAGCACTGGACTTTTGGGAATGTTCGGATGGGTTGGATACCGGAGAATTAAAGCTACGGCTTGATCCTTCCGGGATCTTGCCTAGAGAAGGCTCTCCAGAGAGGGGGGAGCATTTATCGTTAGAAGACGAATAAAACCTAGAAGTCCCTCAAAAGAGGGCAGGCTCAATGTGAGAAGAGGCCCCTTTCGGAGCCTCGGGGGGTGGGGGAAATGGCCTCGGGGAATGAGGCCGGGGGGAGCTATTCGGGAAGGCTCGCGCGCGCGTATTCGCTAATGGAAGGGCTCGGCTCTCCTGGAGCCAGCACATCCCCTTCAAGGACGAAGCCCGATCCTTCCCCGATAGTCACGGTTCGTCGGGCTCCATATTCACGGGATAGTCTTCGTTCTACCAGCCATCGGACGTAATCGCAAAACATCGCGTCTTCCTGTGCCGTTGCTGTGGTGCTGTTCATCGCGCGGATCAAAGCTTCGTCCACAAGTCGTTGAGTTCCGCATTCTTTGGCGGCCTCGTATTCCTCGGAATGGTGCTTCTTGAGCGCCTTCCAGGCGGAATGGTAGGACACTCCCTCCCGTAAGCAAACCTCCCGCAGTGTCTCGCCGTCCGCGATATGGCTCAAGATGCGAGCGATCCGTTCATCCGTGATCCTTTTCATCGTTCCCCCCTTCCCCGGCCTCAAGCGATGCCTTCCATTCCTCATAGGTCGAAAACCGCGAGGGAATCATAATGACGCCAGTTTGAATCGGCTCCCCGTTTTCGCCGGTGACTTCTGCTTGCATCCGTGTCTCCGTCGGGATCAGTCGAGCCAAAAGGGAGGCAAACGCCCGGGGATCGGTTTCGGCCAAATACCTCAGCCATGTCTTCCCCCCGAGGTCGTTCAGGGTTTCCAGAATGGCTTCCTTCAAGGTTTTGGTGATCTTGTTCGGAACGCCTTTCTTTCTGCCTTTCCCAGCATTCGGGGGAAGGCGTTTCCTAGTAGACTCCTGTATTTTGCTGTTTCCGCTCATTCCCATATTCTCTCCTTTCGTGACTGTCACTTTACCCATCCATTCCGGCGTCCGATCTCCCGCCAGGCGGCCTCGCTCCCTATTGCGACGAGTTTGAGCAAGATCCGGAGCGGGGCTCCATCGGGGTTGATGCTGGCCTGCTCTAGAAGCCTCCGATCCTTGAGCCGCTGTGCCTGTTTGCGTTCGCTTGCCGTCATTGGCTTGTTCCCCTTCGGTCTTCGTCCCATGTCTCCCTCCCCTCCATATTGTGATAGTCACAGTATATCATATCGTGACAGTCACGCAAGGATCAGAAGGGACTCCCGATGCCTTCCCGAGACCGGGCATAGCGATCTTCTCTCTTTCGATGGGTCGATGTGGCCGGAACCGTGAGGCCCCGGCCTTTGTTTTACGGCCGAACCTTGGAATCCGTCAGCCGGTGGTTCTCCTATGAATAGGTGACGTGGGTTTTTAGCGTTTTCGCTATTCGCGGCTTGCCGTCGACGGTCTTGAGCGGGGAAAATCCGCCCTTAAAGCCCGGCGCCTTAAATCTTGAGAGCCATTCGCCGGGATCTCCGGATGGAATGAAAGCTTTTTGGCCGGTGTCGGGATTGTCGTATCGCGTATACCGAAGAGGTCCCTGATCCGGAAAGAATGTGCCGGCAGACCTCTCGACGGCCTCCGTCAAGATTTCGCGCATCGGCGCGGAGAGCCTATTCGCATCGATCTTTGAGAGCTTAGGATCCTCGCGCCTCAGGGCTTCGATTCGTTGCCGTTCCGACTCTGGATCCGATTTGAAGCCCGCTAGCCAATTTGGTAACGCCATGTCGTTCTCCTTTTCGTATCATGTTTCGTTTCCCCGGAATCCGTCCGGGTGTCGGTGGTCAAAGGACCAGGGGGAGGGCCGATGCCGCTCGCGTCAGTCGTGGGCCCCAGGAGACGGCCGCCAAAAAAGGCCGTTGACGCTTCGCTTTCGCAGGGCCGCGGCCGGCCTCCCTCCTCGTCCCTCGAATCATCGTTTCCGGGCCGTCAGGAACACCGTCCAGAGGCCCAATCCGAGGGTGAAAAGGCATTGCTCAAGAATTGGTTTCATGGCATGTCTCCTTCCGGATATAGGACGTTCAACCGGTAAACTTCCCTTCCCCGCTCTGCCGTCCGGATAAGATCCCCGTCCTTTACTAGCCGGGCCAATGAATCCCGGACCTCAACGAGTCGAAGCTGGCAGTCCTTCGCCGCCTTTGCCGGATCGATCGGCGCCGCTCTCCCCGGTGGAATATTGAGCAGGCTCCAGGCAAAAAGCCGGACGTGCGGGGGGTCTCCCTCGAAAGCGAGGGGCGATCCGTCGCGGGGGTGGGTGAGAACGGCCTTTCCGAGGGCCGGGGTGTCGTATTTGATCCCAATCCGCTCAATGAGAGTATCCGCGTCGATGGGTTCTATTTCCCCCGAAGGGGGCTCGGGAGTGGGAGTATTCTCTTCCCGGTTCCGTTCGAGCACCTGTCTTGCCATCTCTTTCAAACTCATCTGCTCCTCCTTTTTCTCACCAAATTCTCACGGGCATTCTCACCGAGAACCCTATTTTTCTCATTTCTCACACCCTAGGGAGAAAAAACATGAGAATTGAGAAAACCGCTCTGGTGCTTGCTCTGCGAGGACGTTTTTTCTCATTTTTCTCAAGGGTTTTCTCACGTTCTCAGGGGGTTTTCTCATTGGTTTCTCACGCCTTTCTCACTGAGTAGTTTTCTTGAAAAAGGATTCCGTCAGCCGATAGGCCGTCGCCTGACTCTTCCCGTAGGATTCCTTAAGTTCGCGGATAATTTCCTTTCGATCCATCCCGAGGTCGAACATTTCCTGAACGGCATCGTTGATCGCCTCTTCCGCTATTCGATATTCCCACTTGCGGGTTCCAGCGGAGGACGTGATTAACTTCGCCTCGGTAACTTCCACGTCCGAACCCGTCAAACCTCGGGCCTTCTCGAAATGAATCTGTATCGAACATCCTTCCTGTCCCTCGTAATTCTGCGGCCTCCTGAGTGCAAGAACAGTATCAAGAACATCCTCTCTCTTACTCGTTCCACGCTGTGCCCCATTCTTTCCGGAGTGATGGATGAAGAGGACCGATTTTCCCTTGGCTCTGAGTTTAAGCGCCCATTCCTGAACGGACAGCCAGCTCTCGGAGTCGTTCTCTCGTCCAGCGCGCCTGACAAGGCATGAAATGTTATCCAAAATGATGAGATCGGTTTCCGGAAGAATGGCTTCCTCTATGAGTGCTTGCCCATCGGTTGTTGCGAGGTCCGGAACACAAATATCTTGAAGATCGGGGGTGATGATCCTGAACATTTCTGGTTCGGGTTCTTTTTCTTCGGACAGAACAATCCGAGAAAGGCGTTCCTGAAGAGTGACGCCGGGCATTTCTCCATCAACGTAAAGAACCCCGTGGGGGTTGGGGGCATGCCAGCCAAGGAAGCGCCCCCCCGTCGCAACAGCATAGGCGACTTCCAGTGCGAAATAGGTTTTTCCAATCCCGCGCCATGCATGGATCATGTCGAGACTTTGCTTTCGGAGCCAAGGGGACAAGAGAACCTCACGGGGAGGGAATTTTCTCTCTATAAGTTCATCGATGGTGCAGACCCTGACGCCCGGAATGGTGACCTCTTCCGTGCCCGGGGTGGCTGTGCTAGACTGCATGTGTAGCCCTTTCCATTAGGAGCGCGTTCAAGTCTTTGTGGCCGTCTGGGAGCCGAACCGAGACGGCTATTTTTCTTTTGAGTTTTTTTGCCAATTCCAGAGCCGCTTTCTGCCCCGCCCCGTTCTCGTCCCGATCCGCAAAGACGATCAATTTCCAGATCCCCGCAGGGGGTTCAAACGCCTTCATTCCAGAAGTTCCAAGACAAGCCCATGTCGGAATCCGCCAGAGAACCCATGCGCTCAATGCGTCCTCGACTCCTTCTGTGATTGCGAGAAGCCCATCAACCGGAGTGAAGAGCCGGACGGATGATCCGGCCAGGTCGAAGACTTTCAGAATTTTCTTTGGGGAATCCACCGAGGCTTTGTGGCCGTCATCGGTCAGATAGGTTCGGTGGAGAGCTACCGGCCTCCCCTGGGGGTTTCTGACCACGCCAATCATTGCCGGAAAGGATCCGATCTTGACGGGCTTTTCGTTGTCGTCAATCGACCAGTAGGGGAGCGCGGGGTGAGTGTGAAGGTCATCGGGCCACGTGTCGATGACGATTCCTCTACCGGTGAGGTATTTGTGGACGGGATCTCCGTGGGTGATCTCCTGGGACTCATCCCAGATCTTTTCCGCCCTCTCGATCCGCCTTTTCCCGTCGTCAGGGGGCTCGGGGGGAGGGGGAGAATAGATCCGGTCCTGATCGACTTCGTTCCCCCAGAGTCCCATCTTTTTGAGGGCTGAGATAACATCCCCTTGGCTACATCCGGCCCGGCACACGAAAACCAATCGACCGTCTTTCTCCCGGAAACAAAAGCTTCTTCCCCCGTGAACCGGACAATCGCCACGGTATTCCCGCCCCTCCCTTTTAGCTCTAGTGGCGTCGACCAGCTCTTCGGCAGTCTTCATGCCTCAGCTCCTTCCTTTCTAATCCGCAGGATCTCACTCTCGGGGACCCTAACCGCCCTGCTCCCAACCCGAACAGGTCTGATTTTTTTGTCGAAAATCCACCAATAAAGGGTAGATTCCTTTAATGTCAACAGCTTGGGCGCTTCCTTGACCGTGTAAAGTGCTTCCATTATCTTTTCCCCCTTTTTGTGCGTTCTTTTTTCTTGTTGACTTCCCTTTTAATACGACCCATAATACCTTGCCTTACGGATTGGAACTTACTCGTATATTCTTTGAAATTCAATACAAAAACTCATTAACACCTTTCGGGGTCGAAGATGGACGAAAGAACAACGCACAGCCTTACGGAAATCCTGGTGGGTCTCGCTAATAAGGAACCAGATATACCTCTTCTCGTTAAGATCCGGCAGGAGACCGCGGGGATGGACTTCTTTATTAACCCTTCCTCCGGAGACGAGGCCGTTCTGAGGATTCTCGCCGTCGTTGCCGCTCATGTTCTCAATCAAGCGATCAAGGGGGCATTGGACCTCATGTTTGCGAATCACACGGTCGCCTTGGGTTTCCACAAGGAAGGGGGAGTTCTCGTTCCCTACAGGTACAACACAACGGCCTCGTTCGAGCCGATCCCGGGCTTGGGACTCGATGCGGAAAAAAAGAATGATGTTCAGGTCGCCTTTCGGATGTTCGGCGCACTGACCGAGGGAGGGATGCTCGATCCGGGGAACCTTGGAAAATGTCCGGTCTGCTCACGGTTTTTCATTTCCCTACGGTCGGGGGCCAGGAAGTCCCGGGCCTGCTCCAAGGCGCATCAGGCCGTCCTCATGTCCCAGGAGTTGCGGTCCAGCCCGGAATATCGGGAAAGAGAGAAACAACGAAACGCCAGGCGCATGGCCGCCGTCAGAGAAGCGGAGAAGATCGTCGCGACATGGAAGAGAGAGGGGAAGTCTCCCGGGGAGGTCCAGAGCCTTCTCTGGGACTGGAACAAGGGCAGGGGGGGCATTCTCGGGAAGAGGTCGCTTTACAGCATCTTGGAGAAGGGGGTCTGACATGGCACACGCGAAGCAGGATCGGGGGGTGTTCGAGAAGCCGACAGGATCTGGGGTCTGGTGGGTCCGGTACACATGGCAGGGAAAAGAGGTCCGCCGGAAGATCGGACGGAAGACGGACGCGAAGAACTACTACGCCCGGGTCAGGGCACAGATCCTTGAAGGACGCTATGAGCCCGAGAAGCCCCGTGTCGTGACGCTCGGGGCATGGATCGCCGAATACATGGAAACGGTCACGGCCATATCAAAACCGGTCCAAAAAACCTATGCCGCCTTCTGGACGGACCGCCTGGGGGACCGCCCCCTTGCCAGCATCAAAACAAGCGAATTAGAGCGGATCCAGGCCGCCCTTCTGGAAGAGGGACGACTGGCGAAGACTACAGTCAACCGCTACTATGCCTTTCTGAAGCACGTCCTCAATATCGCCGTCCGGGACGGGCTGGTGAAGGAGAACCCCGTCTTCCGGGTCCAGTTCTTCAAGGAACCGAAAGGCCGGACCATATTCCTGTCCGAGGCGGACGAGGCGAAGCTGAAAGAGGTCTTCCCGCCCGAGTTCTGGCCCTTTGTCGAGCTTGCCATTCATACCGGACTGAGACAATCCGAACAGTTTCATCTTCGGTGGGAGAATATCGACACCGCCTCTCGATTTCTGACCGTCCCCGTATCGAAGTCGGGCTTAACCCGGCACGTTCCCTTGAACGATACGGCCCTTGCCGTCCTCCGGGATCTGAAAGCTCGTCAAGTCATCCTCTCCCCTTGGGTGTTCCCGTCTCCCGTCGATCATGCGAAACCGAGGGATGGAAATGCATTCTATAAGAAAGTATTCATTCCGGCCGTGGAAAAAGCCGGGCTCTCCGGGGTGGTCTGGCACAGCCTCCGGCATACCTTCTGCTCCCGTCTCGTCCAAAGGGGGGGGGGTTCCTCTCCTGACGGTCCAGAAGCTGGCCGGTCACAAGAACTATGCGACAACCCTGGTCTATGCCCACCTCTCCCCGGACCATCTCCATGAGGCGGTCGGAATCCTCTCGGGGAAAAATCCGGTTTTTGGTCCGGACCGGCACCAAATACGGCACCAGGGGAAAATGTCAGGGAGGGGAAAGTCTCGTAAGATATCGTGGGGATTGGTGCGCCCGGCAGGAGTTGAACCTGCGACCTTCAGATTCGTAGTCTGTTGCTCTATCCGGGCTGAGCTACGGGCGCAATAACCGGGAGGGATGAAAACGACCTGAACATTCTACTGAAGACAGATCAGTTTGGAAAGCCCCCAAGCCCCCACTTTCCCCTTCTGCTGATCCATGCCCCGCTTCATCCAATACCCATCGTCTTCTCTCCTGTGTTAAAATGGTTGAAAAACTTGGGTTGTTTCACTTTTCAAGGAGTCCCGGTGAGCGAGCCTCTCTACCCCTTTTCGGAAATCGAACAGACCGTCCAAAAGAGCTGGAAAGCGGAAAACGCCTTCCACGTCAACCGCTCTCCGGAACTTCCAAAATATTACTGCCTCGAGATGTTCCCCTACCCCTCCGGCCGCATCCACATGGGCCATGTCAGGAACTATTCGATTGGCGATGCGATTGCCCGCTACAAGAGGATGCGGGGGTTCAACGTCCTTCACCCCATGGGCTGGGACGCCTTCGGTCTTCCCGCTGAAAATGCCGCCATCGTCCGGGGCATTCATCCCGCCGACTGGACCGAAAGCAACATCTCCCATATGAAGGAGCAGCTCCAGAAACTCGGCCTTTCCTACGACTGGGACCGGGAAGTGGCCACCTGCCACCCGGACTACTATCGCTGGAACCAGTGGTTCTTTCTGAAACTCCTCGAAAAAGGTCTGGCCTATCGCAAGGAGGCCCTCCTCAACTGGTGCGACTCCTGCGCGACCGTCCTCGCCAACGAACAGGTCGAAGACGGTCTCTGCTGGCGCTGCGGGAGCGTCGTCACCCTCCGGACGATGGACCAATGGTTTCTCCGGATCACCGACTATGCCGAGGATCTCGCGCAGTCCCTCGAGACCCTGGACGGATGGCCGGAACGGGTCAGGACGATGCAGGCCAACTGGATCGCCCCCTCGACCGGGGCCCTGATCGACTTTGGTATCGAGGGGACCGGCGAACCGGTATTGCCGACAGAACCCCTGACGGTCTTCACCACAAGACCCGACACCCTCTTCGGGGTCACCTTCGTGACCATCGCCCCCGAACATCCCCGCCTGGAAGCCCTCCTCGAACGATCCCCGGAGAAGGCCGCCGCGAGAGCCTTCATCGAAAAAACCCTCCGGGCCCGAACCCATCAGAGCCGTGAAGAGCCTGAAAAAGAAGGGGTCTTTTCAGGAGTTTTCCTTCGCCATCCCCTGACAAGCGAGCGCGTTCCCCTCTGGATCGGAAACTTCGTCGTCGCATCCTACGGGACCGGTGTCGTCATGGGAGTTCCCGCCCATGACCAGCGAGACTTCGAATTCGCCCAGAAATATGGTCTGCCGGTCCGCCAGGTGATTTTGCCGCCCGGACAGGATCGGAATCCCTCATTGGACAAGGCCGTCACCGAAGACGGCGTCCTTCTGGATTCGGGCCCCTTTTCCGGCCTGTCGGGGGACGACGCCCGGGCCACGATCACCGCCCACCTCGAAAAATCAGGCCTTGGACGACCCAAAAAAACCTACCGCCTCCGGGACTGGGGCATTTCCCGCCAGCGCTACTGGGGAACGCCGATTCCCGTGATCCACTGCCCCTCCTGCGGGATCGTCCCGGTCCCCGAGGGCGATCTCCCGGTCCTTCTTCCCCGGGACATCCACTTCACCGGAAAGGGCGGCTCTCCCCTGGCCGACCACCCCTCCTTCCGAAGCGTTCCCTGTCCGTCCTGCGGAGGGACCGGTCGCCGGGAAACCGACACGATGGACACCTTCATCGACTCCTCGTGGTATTTTCTCCGATTCGCCGGCATCGAGGATTGCCCTCCGGATCGCCCGTTCTCCCCCGAGGCCCTCTCCTATTGGCTTCCGGTCGACCAGTACATCGGAGGGGTCGAACATGCGATCCTCCACCTTCTCTATGCACGTTTCTTCACCCGGGTTCTCTTCGACCTGGGTCTCTCTCCGGTCAAGGAGCCCTTCCGGACCCTCCTGACCCAGGGAATGGTCCTGAAGGACGGATCGAAGATGTCAAAGTCGAAGGGGAACGTGGTCGACCCCGATCTTCTCATCTCGGAGTACGGGGCCGATACCGTCCGGCTCTTCACCCTTTTTTCGGCTCCGCCCGACAAGGATCTCTCCTGGGACGACAAGGCGGTCGAAGGGGCCTACCGATTCCTCGGCCGGCTTCATAGCCGGATCGAGGCGCTCGTCGAGGAATTTCCGGGAGCGGCCAGGACGGAGACGGCCGCATGGCTTGAGGCGCTCGCTCCGGAAGCCTGCGATGTCCGGAACAAGATTCACGAGACCATCCGGAAGGTGACCGCCGATCTCGAAAACAACGCCCAGATGAACACGGCCATCGCCAGCCTCATGGAGCTCCTGAACACCCTCAGCCATTTCCAGGGAAACGCCCTTCGGGAAGACGCCGAATCCCGGCAATGGGCCCTCGTGTCAGGCTATCGGACCATGCTCCTCCTCCTCTCCCCCTTCGCGCCCCATCTCGCGGATCATCTCGGACGTCGCCTCGGAGTCGAAAGGATCGCCCATCACGCGTGGCCCGTTCCCGACGAGCGCGCCCTGGTCCGAACACAGGTCCCCTTCGTCATTCAGGTCAACGGAAAGCTCAGGGCGACGCTGAGCTTTCCGCCGGACGCATCGGAAACGACCGTCGCTCTTGGGGCCAGGGAAGACGAACGTCTCGTCCGGGCCCTCTCGGGCCAGACGGTTCTGAAGACGATCTTTGTGCCGGGCAAGATCCTGAACTTCGTGGTCCGGCCCACCCAATGAATGGACGAAACAAAAGGCGGCTCCGGCCTCTGAAACTGGGGACAAGCGCGATCCTCCTGATGTGTCTTCTCGGCCTGTCCGGGTGTGGATACCACTTCTTCAACCTCAACAATCTCGCGCAGACTCCGGCCGCCCATAATCTGAGCTTTGGAAAGACCATACGCATTGCCGTCAAGACCTTCCACAACATGACCATCTTTCCGCTGATCGAAACGACCGTCACCCAATCCATCAAGGACACCCTTCTCCGGACCTCGGGGGTCATCCTGGTCAACGATCCCAAACGGGCCGACATCGTCCTCTGGGGGAGAGTCGTCGCCGTCGGAGAAATCCCGCTGGCTCTCTCGAGCATCAACGGCATCCAGGAATACCAGCTCGAGATCATTCTTGACGCCCATGCGACGGGCTACAATGGGAAGGAGCTCTGGCATGGAGGCTCGATCATCGGCACCGCCCCCATGTACATGAGCCTGAACCTTTCTCTTCTGAATACGACCCAGCAGTACGCCATGAACACGGCCGCCATGAATGCCTCGGTCCGCCTTCTGAACTTCATGGCCCACTCGATCGGAAGCCAAACATTCAATCCCATGACACTCCAGAACCAGATTGGCGTTCCCGCCACGCCAGGAACACCGCTCCCCAACGGATCGGCCGTCCCTGCATCGCCAGGAGGAATGCCCTGATCCGTTCGGCGCTCGATTTTCTCCGCCTCGACGCTCTCCCGGGACCGGTGATCGGAGTCGCCTCCGGAGATCCCCTTCTCTCCCTCTGGGTGCGCCGCCACCTTCTTTCCCTTCTCGGGATTCCTCCTGAGGAGGGGGCCGCCGCCATCGACGGATACACGGGAGACGAGATGCCCCAGCATCGCCTTTTGGCCAAAATCCGGGAACAGCCCCTCTTCGCCAAAAAACGCGTTCTCTGGGTCACCCGCGCGGACCAATCCTCCGAAATCGACCCCTCCGGGATTCTTGAAAAAAATCGTAAAACGGTTACGACCGTCATACTCGAGGCCCCCGAAAAAAGTCTGTCGGCCTGGTCAAAGACCATTCCGGCATTCAGTCTTTCCCCACCCACAAAACCTGCCGACCGGGAAGCCTGGATCCGGTTCCTGGCAGAAAAGCACAGACTCGTCCTGGACAAAGGCGCCATGGATCCCCTGATGACCACCTTCGAAGGGGCCCTTGGCCCTGTCGACCGTCTGTTTGCCGATCTCTCGGCGAACGGCGAGCCGCAAAGGGTCACAGAAGAACTTCTCGAAAAGCAGGGAGTCGTCACCCACTACAAAACGGTCTTTGAGCTTCTTCGGGGTCTGGAAAGCGGAGACAGAAAATTTTTCAGGGAGTGGGAACGATTTCTTGATGGGGGTCAGTCCCCCTTCGGCCTCCTCTCCCTCCTTCACCGGCAATGGAAACTCTACCGGATTGCCAGGAACGTCCTGGAGGAGCAAAGAGGTTCGGGAGAAGCTGAGAAGATGGTGGCCGCTCTGGGTGGAGTTCCCTCCTTTGTTGCGGGGGGAATCGTCCGAATTGCCGCAAAGATGTCTCGTGAGTCCATGAGAAAGGGGTCGGATGCTCTCTGGGAGGCGGACCTTCTGTTGAAATCCGGAGTCTCCACGGGTCTCGTCATGGACCGACTTGCCGCCACCTTGTACACCTTGGGACAGGAGCATCGGGGAAAGGAAGAAGGAAGAAGAGAATCGACACGCAAGGTCTTAAAAAGATACTGAAGCGGGTCGATCTTTTCTCGTGACGGTCCGGTTGTGGCCACAAAGCCGGAACCGGACCATCATCCAGAAAGCGTTACCCTTGGGACGCGGAGACGCCGTTCACCTTGAGGGTGAGACGAGAGATCTTCCGGGAGGCGGTGTTCCGATGCAGGATACCCCGGTTGACGGCATGGTCGATGAAGGGGACGACCCGCATCAGGGCTTCCCTGGCTTCGTCCGACTTGCCAGCGGTCACGGCCTCTTCAACCTTGCGGGCAAGGGTTCGCATCGTCATGATCGCCTGGCGGTTCCGCTCGCGACGACGGGCATTTCTCCGGATATCTTTCTTGGTTGACTCGTGGTTCGCCAACGATCCTCCTTGTGGACGTCCATATGAAAATGGTTCAAAAGACACGGGGCGGAAAAAGTCACCTCTCTCGCGGCCCTCAATACATCAAAAAGAACTCGAATTTGAGATATTAAAGGATTCCTTCCCTTTCGTCAATCTTTCCAGCGGGCCTCTCCACGAATGGAGGGAATCATAACCTCAACTCCGGAGAGTCTCTGCCCTACCTTGTGATCCGGAGGTCCCGATGGTAGGATTTCCTGAAAATCCAAGACTCAAACAAGATTGACCTGAGCCCCGGAGTCCGCCATGTCCCGCTTCACTCCATCCTGTTCCAAGCCTCCGAAGGGCCGCTTTCTCCTGTGACCTCGGCCGCCCCATCACCTCCCCCTCAGGCACCCTCCCCTCAGCCTCCCCCTTCTCCGGACCGCCACGAGACCATCCGGACAATCGGGCGCCAAGGTGCCCGCGTGTCGGTCGCCATCCTTCTCTCCCGCCTCTTCGGATTTCTCCGGGACATGCTGATTGCCGAACGCTTCGGCACCGGAGCGATGGCCGACCTCTTTTATGTGGCCTACCGGATTCCGAACATGCTTCGGGAACTTTTTGCGGAAGGGGCCCTTTCCTCGGCCTTCATTCCAACCCTGACCCGAACCCTCGACCGGGAGGGACGGGACGCCGCCGAAAGACTCTACACGGGCGTTCTTCTCCTTCTCTCCCTGATCCTCCTTCCGGTCATCGTCGGCGGCATGCTCTTCGCCCCGGAGATCCTCTCCCTCCTGGCCCCCGGATGGAGCATCGATCCGGCCCGCAAGGCCCTGGGGGCCAAAATGATCCGGATCATGTTCCCCTTTCTCTACTTTATCTCCCTGTCGGCCCTGCTCATGGGCGTCTTCAATGCCCAGAAGCGCTTCTTCATTCCGGCCGCGAGCCCAGTCGCCTTTTCCTTGGCCCTCATCGTCGCGGCCCTCCTTCCGGACTCTCTTCTTCCTGGCCCCCCCATTCTTCGCCTGGCCATGGGCGTCCTTGCCGGAGGACTGTCCCAGTGGGGGATCCAGTGGCTGCTTCTCGGGAAGAATCGCCTCCGGGTGGTCGGACTCCTCTCCTCCTCGAACTGGAGGGATCCGGAGGTCAGGGGTGTCTTGTCCCGGATCGTCCCCGCCATCGGCGGACTCTGGGTCACCCAGGGGAATCTGCTGATCGCCACCCTCTTCGGCTCCTATCTCGCGACGGGAACGATCGCCGCCCTCTATTACGCCATGCGGCTCGTCCAGTTTCCCCTGGGACTCATCGGGGCGGCGGTGGCCACCGTCCTTCTTCCCCTTTTCTCCCTCCATGCCCGGGATGGAGGGGGTCCTCAGGAAAAACTCGCAGAGACCCTGGCCCACGGATATCGCGCCTCGCTCTTTCTCATGCTCCCCGCATCGGCCGGGCTCGTGGCGCTAAGAGAACCTCTCATCCGGCTTCTTTTTCAGCACGGGCGCTTCAACGAAACGAGCGCCGAACAGACGGCCGTCGCCCTCATCGGGTACGCCATCGGGCTGTGGTCCTTCTCGGGTGTCCGCATCATCGTCCGGGCCTTCTACGCGACCGGAGACATGAAAACGCCGGTCATGGCCGCCCTCGCCGGACTCTTCACCAATCTCGCCATAAGCGGTCTTCTCGCCCCGAGAATGGGGGTCTTTGCCCTGGCGTTCGGAATTTCGGCCGGATCCCTGGTGAACCAGGCCTACCTTTTCATCCGACTGAAACACTTGCTTGGACGGCGCCCCTGGGAGATCTTCGGGAATGCCCCCATGGTCCTCCTCCACTCCCTTCTTCTCCTCGTTTTCGTGCGTCTTCTATGGCTCGGGCTCGCGCGCATCCTCCCCTCCGGATCGGGGTTCCTGCTTGTGGCCCTTCTGGGACTGATCGGATCGGGAGCCCTGTTCTACGGGATTCTCACGGCGATGACGGGAGTGACCGAAAGTCGGCTTCTGATGGAAAAGCTGACGGGAAGGCTTCAGCGGAAAAAGAGGTAGTTTTCCCAGACCTTGGGGGGATTGCCGGCCATTGTCATCATGACCATGATGGCGGGGGACCAGTGAGGGCGCTGAACGCGGGCCAGAAGAATCATGCCCGCCTGCTCGGGGGTCTTTCCGGATTTTTTGTGGTTGCAGGAGCGACAGGCTGTGACGATGTTTTCCCAGGTTTTCATCCCGCCCTGGGCCACGGGAACGATGTGGTCGAAGGTCAGGTCTTCGGGCGGAAAGGCTTTTCCGCAATACTGGCAGCAATTGCGGTCCCGGGCGAAAATGGTCTCCCGGGAAAACTTGACCAGACGGCGGGTGTGATGAAACAGGACCATTCGGTAGAGGCGGACAACGGCGGGGACTTTCATGGACATGCGGGCTGAACGGATGTCGCGCCCGTAGGTTTCCACGACTTCGACCTTTCCCTGAAACAAAAGGTGGACCGCTTTTTGCCAGGGAACGATCTTGAGCGGTTCATAGGTCGCATTGAGAAGCAAGGTCCGTTCCATGCCCCCTCCCCTTCGACCCCGGGCTCAGGGTCTACACACCGCCCAGCATGTCGAGGACATCTCCTAGAGGCCGCGATATGCCGGTCAGGCCTCGGCAGGTCATATGCAGGTACCGATTCTCCTCGGTGGTCTGGAGGGCCTGATTCAGGTCAACGATGGTTTCTGCTGAATCCGACTCCATGATCATGAGAAGATCCGACTCGTCCAGACCGTAACTGGACGCCATCGTCATCCGGACACCGGAAAATCCCTCTGCCACCTTCCGGCGCTCGCGCTCCGATCCTTCCCGTACAAAGTCCGGAAGCTGAGGCCAGTCCTTGGAGCGCACGAGAGGTCTGACATGAATGAACCTCGAGTTGCGGGGAAGGAACGGGCTCCGTGCTCCCGATTCTCCCAGAAAGCCGAGATAGGACTTCTCGACGGTCAGGTAACGGCCCAGGTAGGTTGAGAGTAGCTTGCCGGTCATTTCCTGCAGAAGACCGATATTGGTTCCGACCCTCCAGAGAAGCACGTCTCCCAGCCCCGAAAGGCCCACCAGACTGTAGGAGCTGCTCGCGATCTGGGACTCGAAGGTCCGGACGACGTCGGCGAACTCCTTTTTGCCGTGCCCGACCTCGGCCGGATGAACTTTCCGCCATTCCGGATCGATCCGAAGGATGACGAAGCTCGCGAATTCCCTTAGGGAGGAGGAAGGAGAACTCTTCGGGGGAGTGGACTCCGCCGTGCGGGTGGATTCAACGGTCACTGTCTCCCGGGAGGGCGGGGAAGGTGCGGTTTCAGGGACGGCAGGAGGCGTGGGGGACGGGGGATCCATGGAGGGCGATGACTCCGCACCCTCGCTGGATTTCGAGGCCTTGATCCTGACGATGACACTGGCTTCGACTCGGGCCATGCCATGAGAGCGGGCGTAATCCTCCGCTTCCTTTTCCACGTTCTTGCGGATAAAGAACGGAACCTTTTTCAGCAGTGCCTGGGCATCGTCTGTCCAGGGGATCCCAGCCTCTTCCTGGTTTTTCGCCTCATCAGCCGCCATAACTGTCCGTCCTCCCTTGGGTCAAACTTTCTCCGGCCTGCCGAAGTCCCCGCTCTCAGCGGTCCACAGGAACCGACGATAGGCCCTTCCGAACCACTGGACCTCTTGCAACAAACGGGAATCGCGAGCTATTATGCCACAGGAGTCAAAAAAGTCGCAAATCCTTCCTTGTTATCCATAAGGCAATATCCATGGACCTTCCCGATTATCGTTCGACCTTCGACTCTATGGAGTCGGTTGCACGCAAGGTTGCCACTTCCCTGGGCTGGGAACGAGAGGCGAGACTCATCGCCCTCAACCGGGAGTGGGGGAAGATCTTCGGAGATCCGATCGCCCGGGTGTCTTACCCTTCCGCCCTCCTCGACAAGGAGCTTGTTGTCGCCTGTTCCTCTCCGCTCTGGAAACGGGAGCTGACCTACCTCCTTCCGGAAATCCGGACCAAGCTTCAGAATGCCTGTCCTGATCTTGCCGGGATATCCCTCGTCTTCCGGACGGTCCGCCCTTTTTCTCCCCCTCTCTCCGACAGACGGAAAGTTCCCGTCTCTTCCGTCCCCATCGAATCTCTCTGGATCAGGGCCGAGGAGATCGCCTCGCGCCTCCCTCCTCCTCTCCGCGAGCGGGGTCGGGCATTCGTGCTCCAGCAGTTGCTGCAGGGACAGTTCCTTGCAGACAGCTCCTCCGCGCCATCCCCCTCCGCCTCCTGATTGTTCGGCCCCGGATCCGCGTGATAGGATGAAGAGACCCCTCATCCCTATTATTTTCATTCGGCAAGGATCGACATGGACCAGAAAATTCATCTCTCCATCCCCCACCCCGACAGGACCCTCACCGTCCTCAACCATCAGAGCGGAGAGACGCTTCACCTGAAGCCCGTCAAAACTGTCCAGGCTCTCTTGGGAGCACTCGCCCTGAGTCCCGAGACCGTCCTGGTCATCCAGGAGGACTCCCTCCTGTGCGACGACGACGCCATTGATCCCGGAAAGCCGGTCGAGATCAGGCCGGTCATTTCCGGAGGGTCCCTCTCGTGAAGTGCCGGGCCTGCACCCGGAAGGCCGTCATCAAGCTCCCCAGCCACAACAGCGCCTTCTGCCCGGACTGCTTCGACCGCTTCGTCCTCTCCCAGGTCGGAAAGGCCATCGAAGAGCGCTCCATGATCGACTCCGGCGACCATGTCCTCGTGGCCGTCTCCGGGGGCAAGGACTCGCTGGCCCTGTGGGAGATCCTGATGAGACTGGGATACAGGACGACAGGATTCCATCTCGATCTCGGGATCGGGGACTATTCACGGGAAAGCCGGACCCATGTGGAATCCTTTGCCTCCCGCCACGGACTTCCGCTCACGATCGAATCCCTCCGGGATGAGGTCGAGGGATCCGTGTCCGACATCGCCCGGGCCACAAGACGCCCCGCGTGCTCGGGGTGCGGCCTGTCCAAACGATATTTCTTCAACAGGACGGCGCTCCGGACGGGAGCGACGGTCCTGGCCACGGGCCACAACCTCGACGACGAAGCCTCCCGACTGTTCGGGAACCTGCTTCACTGGCACGACGAGTATCTGGCGAAAAACAGGCCCGATTTGCCCTCCCTCGAAGGCCTGTCGAAAAAGGTGAAGCCCCTGGTTCGTCTGACCGAAAAGGAAATGGCCTCCTACGCCTTTCTCCGAAAAATCCCTTACGTCCTGCAGGAGTGTCCTCATTCCGCCGATGCCAAGCAGCTTCTTTACAAGAAGCTCCTGAACGAAGTCGAGTCCGAATCACCCGGCACGAAGCATGCCTTTCTCTTCGGATTCCTGGACAGGATCGACCGCTTCTACCCCGGGAGCGCCGAACAGGAACCAAGGGAAGGACCGTCCAGTCTCTCCCCTGACG
Source organism: Nitrospirota bacterium (assembly GCA_021802325.1). Next base: position 7,012 of record JAKAAM010000008.1, on the reverse strand, counting down.
GGCGGTGCGAACAGTGCGGAGAGATCTCCTGGACGCCGGTCTGCAGCTTTTGCCGCCTCAAGGAGCGGGTCAGGACCGGTCTTTCCGAAAACAGATGAACGCACCGCCATCCTGAAGGCTCAGTCCTCCTAGCGCTGCCAGAGTATCCGCCCGTATTCCAGCGGAACCTTGACCCCTTCGTGGTAGGGAACGACCCGGAGGGTGTAGTCCCCGACAGGACGGTCGGCAGGCACGGTGACCCCAAAGACATAGCCGTTGCGGGCTCCGGCAAGGGCTTTCTCCCGGTCCATCGTTTTCCGGAATGGAGCGCCATTCGCCACAGGAGCCGCGTAAATCTCGATCCTCACATCCTCGGGAGCAATCTCCCCAAGCCAGACGGCGCATTCGATCCGGTGCCCCTCCGGAGATTCCTGGACCGTCTCCGTTCCGAAACGGATCCCTTCCCAGTTCCTTTCCAGATGCTCCTTCCAGGCATCGATCGACCGGGCCTGGGCTCCCCCATTCGACTGGCGCGATTCATAGGCTTCGGCGGCCGGCAGATAGGCCCGCTCGAGATACTCCCGGACCATCCGGTCCGTGCTGAAGACCGGAGTCAGCGTCGCCATGCTCTCCCGGACCCGGCTGATCCATCGCGTCGGGATCCCGCTCTCATCCCGGTCGTAAAAGTCGGGGATCACCTCCTGTTCGAGGATCCGGTAGAGGTCCTCCGCATCCCGGCGATCCCGCGACGGATCCTCAAAGGAGGTGTCATCGCCGATGGCCCACCCGACCTCGGGGCGGTAGGCCTCGGCCCACCATCCGTCCCTGATCGAACAGTTCAGCCCCCCGTTGACGAGCACCTTCATGCCGCTGGTCCCGGAGGCCTCCCATGGCCGCCGCGGACAATTGACCCAGAGATCGATTCCCCCGACCAGGGTCTGGGCCACGTTCATGTCGTAGTCGCTCAGGAAGAAGACCATTCCGTGAGTCCGGGGGTCGGAGGCGAAATGCACCCACTCCTGGATGAATCCCTTTCCGGCCATATCCTGGGGATGGGCTTTGCCGGCAACGAGAATACGGACAGGACGGTCCGGGTGTGACAGGAGACCCAGGAGGCGTTCGTGGTCGAAAAGAAGAAGGTTCGGGCGCTTGTAGGAGGTGAATCGGCGGGCCAGACCAATATAGAGGGCATTCGGATCCAGGAATGGGAACGGGGCGTTCTCCCCCCGGACCGAGCGCTGCCTGACCAGGTGGCGCTGGACCCCTTCGAGCATCGCGATCCGGTTCTTCATCCGGAGGTCCCAGAGGGACTCGTCGGAGGCGGCCTTGATTTCCTGGGCCGGCTCGGGCGATCCGTCCCTGTGCATCCGCCTCTTGGGCACTTTTTCCGTCCAGAAGGCGTCCGATATCAAGGAGTCCCAGGAGAGGGTATGGATCCCGTTGGTGATGTGGGTGACCGGCACCTCCTCTACAGGCCATCGCTCAAAGAGGGGCGAGAAGATTTTCCGGCTGACCTCTCCGTGAATGCGGCTCACCCCGTTGATGAAGCCGCTTCCCCCGATGGCCAGTCGCGCCATGTTGAAAGGCTCCTTGTCGTCTTCGGGATTGATGCGTCCCAGCCCCAGAAGATCCTTGTCGCTCAGGTTCCATTCCTTCTGGTAGAGGGAGAAGTACTGGTGGAAGAGCGCCGGATCGAAGGCGTCGAAGCCGGCGGGGACGGGAGTGTGGGTCGTGAAAACATTTCCGGCCCGCGTCACGTGAAGGGCATGGCGGAAATCTGAAATCTTCTCCCGGACCATCCAGGCGTGGGCCCTCTCCAGAATCGCGAAGGCGGGATGGCCTTCATTGATGTGAAGTACGTTCACGTCGATTCCCAGGGCATGAAGGATCCGGTAACCCCCTATTCCCAGGACCATCTCCTGGACCAGACGCATCTCGCGGCCCCCTTCATAGAGCTCGCCGGTGATGCCCCGGTCCATCGGGGTGTTGACCGGGTCGTTCGAGTCGAGGAGGTAGAGGGTCGTCATTCCCAGGCGGACCTGCCAGACCCTCAGGATCAGGGTCCGTCCCGGAAGGGGAATCGGAATCCGGAGCCATTGGCCCGTCGACCCGCGCAACGGGCTGATCGGAAGCGAATCGGGGTCATTGTAGGGATAGCTTTCGATCTGCTCCCCCTGGGCGTTGACCACCTGCCGGAAGTATCCCTTTTGGAACAGAAGCCCCACTCCCACCAGGGGAATGCCAAGATCCTCGGCGCTTTTAAGATGGTCGCCCGCCAGGATTCCAAGACCTCCCGCATAGATGGGAAGCGACTCGGAGAGTCCGAACTCCATGCTGAAATAGGCCACCGTCTTGAGGGGCGATCGGCCGTGATGCTGGGAGAACCAGGTAGGAGCATGGTCCTCCTGGCTCCAGAGATTGTGAACCTCGGCGATTCGCGCCAGGAATTCTCCGTTCTGGGCCAGGGCATTCAGGTGGGCGACCGAGACGGTCTGCAGGATCAGCCAGGGATTCCGGATCAACTTCCAGAGGACCGGATCGAGCTGGTTCCAGAGTTCGTCGGCCCGGTGGTTCCAGGTCCATCGGAGATCGAGCGCCATTTCCACCAGAGGTTCGAGCCCCTGCGGCAAATCCCTAGTCCTGTATCGCTCAAGCATTGACACCTCCCGCCTTTTGATTTTCTTTTGCCATGTACCCCACGATCCGTTGGGTTTCCCGCGCGATGGTCCGGTCTTCCCGGGCATGCAGAGCCCATACGGCAACCCGGGAGTCCTCTCCCGAAACCCTCCGGTCCCCCGTTCCGGAACGATTGGCTTCGGGGTCGTCCCTGACACCCAGAAAGGCGAGCCGTTTCATGACGGCCTCCCGTGCCCGCCAGGAGTGCTCCCCGATGCCTCCCGTCAGAACCAGCGCCTCGAGTCCGCCCAAAATGGCCGAATAGGCTCCGACAGCCATGGCGACCGAAAGGACGGCCTTTTCGAAGGCCAGAACGGCGCGGGGATCCTTGCGCTCGAGTCGTTCCTCGATCTCCCTGAAATCGGAGACTCCCCCCGAAAGGGCGAAAAGCCCCGACCGGTGATTCAGGGCTTCCTCCAGGGCTTCGGGCGTATATCCTTTCCGAAGCAGAGTGGGAAAGATGCCCGGGTCGATCGACCCGGGCCGGGTCCCCATGACCAGGCCGTCCAGCGGAGTGAGCCCCATGGAGGTCTCGACCGATTGTCCGCGCAAGAGGGCGCAGGCCGAGGCTCCATTTCCCCAATGGACCGCCACGAGACGCTCCGGAAGGGTGGCTCCCAGGAGGGTCGGAAGACGATGGACAACGTCGTCGTAGGACAGGCCGTGAAACCCGTATTTCTCGATTCCCTCGTCTTTTTCCCATTCCTCCGGAAGGGCGTAGCGTCTTGCGGTCTCGGGCAGGGTCCGGTGGAACTGGGTGTCGAAAACGGCGACCACCGGAAGGGAGTGGCCCATCCCTGTCAGTGCCGAGAGAACGCGAATGGCGATGGGAAGATGAAGAGGGGCCAGGGGTATGAGCTTCTCGAGAACGGAGAGGACTTCTGGGTCGACCCTCACGCTGTCCTCGAAGGCGCGTCCACCATGGACCACACGAACCCCGATCGCCTGGGGAGGAGACTTATGACGCCACAGGGAGAGGGCTGCCAGGGCCTTCCGCATTCCCGTCACCGAATCCTCGAGAGGGATCTCGTGATCGGCGAGAATGTCCTCCCCGTCAAGGAGCGTCGTCTTCAGGGAGGAGGAACCGGGATTCACGGAAAGCACGCGCACAGGAGCTCCTTCTCGAGAGTCTTCCCCAGCCACAGGAGTTCGCCACCGATGATAGCATGGACACGACACCGCGGCGAGATGGCAAATCCTTCAAGAAGGGTTCAAGACCGAATCCTCCTCCCGTCCAAGACCCGCCCCTTGCAAAGCCATGGCGGACGGAAATCCAGCCCTTCCACCGGATTCGTCCCCCCTGTCCCCCCAGAAGATGACCTCGAAACGACCCGAATCATGTTCGACCAGAGCCGATCCATGCTCCACCCAGTCTCCTGTGTTCAGGTAACGGATTCCATTCTTCTCCAGCATGGCGGGAAAGTGGATATGGCCGCAGACGACCCCGTCCATCCCCCGCGCCCGGGCCGAGGCGGCCAGGATCCCTTCGTACTCCCCGATGAACCGGGTCACCTTCTTGACCCGGTTCTTGACCGCCCGCGAAAGGGACCATTGGCTTGTCCGGCCAAGGAACCTGTTGAACGCACAGAGAAGGAGGTTGATCCGGAGGAGAAGGGAATAGCCCCAGTCTCCGAATCGGGTCAGCATCGGAAGCGTCTGGAGGCACAGGTCGAAGGCGTCCCCATGGACGACGAGATAGCGGCGGCCGTCGACGCCCCTGTGGATCCATTCCCGGGCGATCTCGAGATCCCCGAAATGGATCGACCCCCGCTCGAGGATTTTGTCGAGAAAGGAACGGACGGGGTCATGATTCCCCTCGAGATAGATCACCTTGGTTCCGTGGCGGGACTTCCGGAGGATCTTCTGGATGACGGTGCTGTGGGCCTCGGGCCAGAACCAGGAGCGTTTCAGCTGCCAGAAGTCCAGGATGTCCCCCACGAGATAGAGGGTCTCGCACTCGGTCTCCCGCAAAAAATCCAGAAGAAGATCGACCCGGCAGTCCCGGGTTCCGAGGTGCACGTCAGAGATGAAGACCGACCGGTAATGGGTTGTCGGCATGAAATCCTCCTTCAGAATTGACGTCATAGCAAAGGGAACCCACAACCTCCCTGGCAATGAGGATGGAGGCCTCCGGACGGCCGGCCCGACAGGCGGCAAGAGCCATTTCCCTCAGGCGGTCCGGATCTTCGAAGAGAGCGCGGACGAGGGATCCCGTCCTCCGGGGCTGATCACTGGGAACCGCCGCCCCGGAGTCGACCGCCCAGCGCCGGTTGATCGCCTCCTGTCCTCCCCTGGCCGGAAGAAGGACCAGGGGCCGGCCAAGAGCCAGCGCCTCGAAAAGGGTCATGCCCCCCGGCTTGGTGACCACCACGTCGGCCACCCCCATCATCTCCGGCATGTTTTTCACAAACCCGTGAACCCTTACGGCAAGCCATCGGCTTTGATGGCGGCCGGCCCACCGCTCACACGCCCTGAGGAGCCGCCGGTTTTTTCCGGCAATCGCGATGAGGGTCAACTCCCCGGGGAATCCGGCAAAGGAATCGAGGAGAGAGACAAGATCGTCGAGCCCCTCTCCTCCCGAGAGAAGAAGAACCGTATTCCGCTCAGGAAGTCCCATCTTTTCCCGGAGATCGCCCCGGACCGGAGGAACAGAAAATTCGGGGTCCACCGGAATCCCCGCCGTCGACACAGAAAGGGTCTGCCCCGTTCTTTTCTGCCGGACCGTCCTCTCGGCCGCCTCATCGGAGACGACATAATGCGAGACACCTGGCCAAAGCCAGATCCCATGGGGGTGAAGATCGGTGACGACGCCCCAGAGAGGCGTCCGAAGGAGTCCTTTGGGGCGATCAGACGACAGAATTTCAAGGGGAAGGAAATGCGTGGAGAGGATCAGGTCGGGAGGGTCTTCGGCGAGCTCCCTCAAAAACGTGCGGAATGCCAGCCGGTCGATTCGGGGAAGAAGGAGGGCCAGCCACCGTGGCATGGGATCGCTCCATCCATAGAGTCGATCGAGAAGACGGGGAAAGCGACGGGCGAGGAAAAGGTAGGTGGTGCGATAGAGAAGACAGAAGAGAGGGCTGCCCCTCTCCAGGAGATCCTCGACTCTTACCTCAGGCGACGGGGTGATCCCGGAAAGGGCCTTTGCAACCGCGTGGGCCGCACGCATGTGGCCGCTTCCGACATTTGCGCCCAGTATCAGGACCTTGCAGCGACCTTCGGGAAGGGGTTCCGTGGCGTCGATGGGGACCTCCTTTGCACGCCTTCGGAGCCATTCTGCCGGGAGAAAAAGACAGTTTCTTCAAGAATTCATCTCAAAACCGAGACAGGATCCGGGAAAATGGGTGTTTCCTTCGTCAGATTTTGATAACGTGAAAAAAGAGGTCGTCAACCCGAGGAGGTCCCATGAGCGCCAAAAATGCCAAAACCCCGAAATCTCCGAAAATCAACCTCCCCTCCGAGCCAACCCCGGAATCGGTCCAATACCATCAGGACCTCCGGGAAGCCCAGATCGAACTCGTCAAATTCCAGAAACATCTGATCAAGGAAAACGAGAAGGTCCTCATCATCTTCGAGGGACGGGACGCCGCCGGAAAGGACGGGACGATCAAGCACTTCACCGAGCACCTCTCCCCCCGTGAGACCCGCGTCGTGGCCTTGGGGAAGCCCTCCGACCGGGAGCAGTCCCAGTGGTATTTCCAGCGCTATGTGGCCCATCTCCCGGCAGCCCAGGAGATGGTCTTCATGAACCGGAGCTGGTACAACAGGGCGGGAGTGGAGCGGGTGATGGGATTCTGCTCATCCGAGCAGTACGAGGAATTTATGGAAACCGTTCCGTCCTTCGAACAGATGATCGTCCGGTCGGGAATCCGTCTCTACAAATACTATCTCGACATCGACCGGGACGAACAGAAAAAAAGGCTCCTGAGCCGCCAGGAGGATCCTCTCAAGCAATGGAAGATCAGCCCCATCGACATGGCGGCCCAGAAGCACTGGGAGGATTACAGCAACGCGAGAAACCAGATGTTCGCCCGGACCCATTCGGCCATGGCCCCCTGGATCGTTGTCCGGGCCGACAACAAGGACCACGCCCGGATCCATGTCATCCGGGATTTTCTTTCGAGGGTCACCTACAAGGGGAAAAAGGAGTCGGTGGTTTTGCCGGACCCGACGACGGTCTTTCTCTACTCCCGCTCTTACCTGGACAACGGCATGATCGCGCCCTGAAGCCATGGAAAAGGGAAGGATTTCCTGATAAGATAAGCATCAATCCTTCCCAAAAGGCGCCTGTAGCTCAGTAGGATAGAGCGTCGGACTTCGAATCCGCAGGTCGCAGGTTCGATTCCTGCCAGGCGCACCA
>JAKAAM010000043.1 GCA_021802325.1 Nitrospirota bacterium | reverse complement strand
CCGGAGGGCGGAGGAGACTGGATGGGATTCCCCCGCACAATGGGCCGATTCGGCCAGGAGAATCTCCTGAAGCGTCAGAAGCTTTTCAATTCGGGACAGGGTGGGGAGGAGATTGGAGAAAATGGTGAACAGGTCACGGGTGTAAAAGAGGGCGGAGAGAACTTGGAGGGCTTCCTGTTTGTATGTATCTTGCGTTTTTCCAGAAAAAGCTTCACGTATTGAACGGTTTCTAAAAAGCTCTTCAGTCGAATATCTATTAGATCCAGAAACAAAATTTGTAAAATTTTCATTTTCCTGATTGGTCGATAAAGGTGGCCTTCTCTTATCGTATGCGTCAAGGATTGATTCGATAACAACATCGGCAACAGCTAAAACTCCAGTAACCGCAGCATAATCAAGAAGAGGTTCTGCCTCCCCCCTGGATCGGGCAATATTCATCGCTCGGGACGATTGAGGACGATCAATTGAAACATTTGATAATGCAATGGGTTGAATGTCTTTGATGAGCGAAATCCATTGTGAAATCCGACCCAGATCCTCCTTCATTAGGGCAACTGTGATTTCGATTAACTTTTCCATCTTCCTCTTCCCCTAAGTTGACTGATCCCTGAGAAATACCTATAAAACATATTGGTTCTTAAATTTTTTCTGCCACTAACCTCATTCATTCCAAAATTTAAGGAGCCATAATGAACAAAAGGGAAATCAAGGACATCCTCCATTTCAGACGGGACATCCCCCCATTTCTAGTCCATCTTACCCGAAAGAACAAAGCCAAAAATAATTCGGCCAAGGATAATCTGATCAAAATCCTCGACTCAAAAACTTTAATCCAAAGCCAGGAACTGATCAGCGACATCCGTTTTGGTGGAGATTGCCGTAAGATCGATAATGCCCATGAGTTTCTTTCTTCCATTTGCGTTACCGAGACCCCACTCGAATCCATCCACTGTCTTATTGATATCCAAGGGAGAAAGGTCAATCTCGAATCCTACGGCATCGTTTTTCTGAAAGAGAATCTGAAAAAAGAAAACTTCTCCCCGGTTCTTTATTTTAACAACTTCGAGAAGGGCATTGTAGACGACATTTTGCAATCCCTTTTCAGTATTATGAAGAACCAACCAGACGTGGCTAAGAAATTTCTACCTCTCGTTTCCACATTTGGCAATACAGTGAAAAAAGCGGGGGAGTACGATTTTTATTGGGAAAGAGAATGGAGACGTCCCGCTACCTATGGACATTTTCTGTTTGATCTAGAAAAAGTCTTCTGCGGTCTGTGTCCCGAAGAAGATATTGAGTTTTTTGAAGATAAGTACCCCGGCCTTCCATTCGTCGACCCCATAAAACCTCTGAGTTGGTATGCAACGAAGCTCATTCAGCGGAGGAAAAAGCTTAAGATTGACCATTCTGTCGTATAAAATCGTCGTCCCCTCACAAATCGTGTTCTGGGAGGTGGCCGGACGAGTCTGGCTTGTTTCCAATGAAACAGCCGTCCGGATCAATCTCGCCGGTCAGAAGTCCGTAAAGTACGAATCCATGTCCAAACTTACGGGAGGGGTCCATCAAAGCTTCTCCCAAGGTTTTTTCTTGTTTGTTAAGATCATAGGAATCAAAGTCGAAAAGAGCGATGTTTTTCTTTTTCGCCAAATTGATCAACCGTTGGAATTCTTCCAACCCGATGATGGCTTTGGAATAAAGTGGGAGATAAATCCGCTCTCGGGCGTAGAGATACCCGAGGCATTCCCCATCCCATAGAGAAAACTCCGGTTTCGCACTCTTACCCATAGGATATCTGTGAGCCCACGTACTCTCCCATCCCTGTTTCGCCCACTTCCAATAATCCGGAGAAATATTCCCGTTTTCGTCGAGATGGTTTCGATAGACCTTCGAATACTGCCAGGCATTTTCCATCTTTTTGGAGACTAAGGATCCATAGAGCGGAACTGGCCCAAGATAAAATGGCGAAAGTCCTCGGGACCATTGTATGTGCGATCGGGAGGTGGTGTTCACAACTTCAAAACTAGGATAGGGCCGATCCGAGGGGCCAATAATCTGAATCGCCATAAATCACCCTTTTTTTCCAGGAACGGTGAATCCTCGGGCAATCGTCGTGAAATTCTGGCCGATATCCTTGAAAGAACCCTTCATCTCCTGACCTTCCCGGCCTTCCCGGCGCTGGCCTCCATCGATTCCCAGAACGCGCATCGCCCAGAAAGGCCCCGTGTGGATGATTTCAAACGCAAAGTGGATCGAACGCCAGAGAACGATCATGTACAGGATGAACATGGCCAGAACTTCGACCAGAGTGTACCACATGCCGGACGCTTGGTTCGTCTGGGCGGAGGCTTGCGACACGAGAAGCACAAGTCCGTCCGAGATCAGGTAATAGAGACCGAGGGAGATGGCGAACATCCCCACGAGGAGCACGGGACGGAGGGCGATGTCCGTGACCCGGGACAGCCCTTCTTTTCCATGCTGCCCGATAAATCCTTCCCCCTGGGGAATTCCCACCGCCAGCGCCCACAACGGGGCGAAGAGGACGAGGATCGACACCTCCAGGACCCATTCGACCATGTAGAAGAAAATCGCGATCAGAGGAACATAGGGAAGATAGGTTCCAGCCAGAAAGGTCAGGACCAGCATGATCCATATCGCTCCATCGACAACTTTGCTCAAGTTCTCGGATTGCAGGAAGTTTCCTATGGATTTTCCAACTCCTGGAACAACTCCTGAAATTGTTTTTCCAATCCAATCCCCAAAAGTGGTCGCAACTTTTGCTCCAGCTATCGCCGTATCTCCCATGTTGACGACGCTCTGGAACTTGGTCAGGGGATCCTCCCCGAGATTGGAGGACATGTAGGAGGGAAGGGAGGCGGTGCCGCCCGTGGCGGGATCGTAGACCTGGGAGAGCGAGGCCGCGATCACCTGGTCCGTTCCGACCGCGCTTGAGGGGATGGGCTGGTTCATCCAGAAAGGAGCTCCACCCATCGTATTCGTCACGCCGGCGAACCCGTAGTTCGTAATGTAATATCGCGCCAGCTGAAGTCCCCGCTGAACTTCCGTCTGCGCCTCGCTCCCGGCGATGGAGGAAAAGTCCGGAAGGCTGGACTGGGGGAGGTTGTCCACGAATTGCGCCCAGGTATTCGACTGGTCCGCGAAATATTTGTAATAGTTTCCCAGAGCGGCCCATCCCTCGGTCTGAATTTCCGAAATCGGGGCCGGCGTGGAGCCGGAATTCGTTCCCGTAGCGGTTTGCCCCTGTTGGACCAGTCCTCCGACGAACTGCCGGGCCACCTGGGTGAGTGTTCCGACCTGTCCCGCCGCCGGATTGGTCATTCCGCCGCCTTGTGCATAGACGGAGCGGTTCGGAGGAGTTCCGGCCGGAGCACAAGGGGAGAGCCCCGTCCCGATCACGATCGATCCGCAGCCGTTGACCCCGCTGGCGATGGCCGCGGCCGCCTGGTCGAGAGGCCCCCCCGGACGGACCATCGCCAGGAAGGCCTGGTTCTGAGCCATGGTGATTCCCGTCCCGGCCGGAATCGAATAATAGCCGCAGACGTTGTTCCCGTAGCTCCCGACTCCCGCGACATTGGAAAAACCGATGCCGCCGAAGTTGTCCGGCTGGGCGGTCACTGCCTGGATCGTCCCCTGGGGATTGACGAAGTTGTCGAGAACATGGGCGCAGGTCAATGAAAAAAGCGCGTCGTCGATCACCACCTGGACGTTCGGAGGAACGAGGGCGGAAACGGAGGGACTCGTCAACTGATTGGCGATCTTCCCCGCCGCCGTGTCTCCGACACCGTTTCCGGTGGAGGCGACAAACAGGACGAATGCGGCCAGGATCGAAATTCCTCCGGGGGCGGCGATCATCGCAGCGGATGTCGCACCCCTGACCGGCGCCCACGCGGCGTTCACGCCCTGATGGGTCCAGTCGCCCGTGTGGGCCGCGGTATGCATGGCCTGGACGAGATGATAGCCGTAGGTAACGGAGAGAAGAAAGAGAGCCAGGATCGACACCATGCTTGCCACGACGGAGACGGACGCCGGAACGGTGTTCAGGATCTGGGGCTGGCTCACGAACGAGACGAAGGCTCCGGACTGGCAGGCGCTTTGGCCTCCGGAAAAGGAGGATCCGAACAGGACGCCGAGAAAACAGGAAGGAATCGATCCCGGGGCCGAATGGACGAAGGAGGGAATGGCGAACCCGGCTATCATCCCGTTTTTGATCTTTTCAAGTTCCGTCTCGAGTGGCCACTTCTGCCATGCGTGGCGGCGGGGAAGATCTTCCAGACACCAGTACCAGAGCATGATCGGATACCCTATGGCGGCGACTCCCGCCACGGTGTCCAGCGTATACAGCCAGGTCGGGAGACCGATCGTCTGGTCCAGAATCAGTGTTTCCGCAAGCCAGACGAAGCCTCCGAGAAGAGGAGGGAAGACGCAGTACCAGAAGATCCTCTTGAGCGTCGGCTTGTGGGGCCGGATGAGGAGCCCGGCATCACGGAACCGCCGGAAATCGGCAAACGCGGTAGACATGAGCGCGGCGTAGCGTGTTCCGAACTTGAGCGGTTCGATCGCCGCGATCCGGAAGGTCCAGGCGAGTCTTCCCAGGGCGTCCAGAAAATACCGGGCGGTCTGGGCCCAGTAGCGGCGGGCCCCAAGGAGTCCCTTCCATCCTCCTCCGGAGATCCACATCCAGAGCGGGCGCTTCCGCCAGTCGGTGGAGCGGGAGAGGGCCTTTTCCGTTCCGGAAAGAGACGGCGTGGCCGAAGGTCCGGAGGAATCTTTCCATTCTTTTTCTTTGCTGGAAGGGGGAAGGGAGGGAAGGTCCTGACCTTGTCCAGGCTGGATCCCGGGGAGTGCCGGTTGCCGGAAGTCGAAGGCCCGTTTCCCGGCCCGCACGAGTGCCCGTCCGGAGGCCTTCACGATCGCCAGAGTGAGATCTCCCATTGTTTTGGCCATGCCGTCCCGATCGAGCTTCTTCAGAAACAGGACCCTGATGTTTGTTCTTGCGACCTTCTTGTCGTCCATCCCGTCCTCCATGTAAATAATTAATGGTATTTAACTATACCATAATAAATAATTAATGAAAAGGAAGGATTGTCAGGGATTCTTGTGCTATGATGGGCGAAAAAAGGGGGGGAAGTCGATGTCTCAATGCGCAAGCGGGCCGACCAGATTAATATCCAATGCGCTGATGACCGACTGCGCCGCAACAAAGAAGCGAGGCTCGGCTTAATGAGTGAACTTGCGCCCTTGATCTCTGTTCGGCAGCCATCGCTCCCAGGGTTTTGTCCGCTCACAGAGGCAGTGAATCAAGTTGCCAGTTCCGGCCTCGAGGCGCGCGGCGCTATCTTTACGCGGCGAGAAGTTGTTGAGTTTATTCTTGATCTTGTCGGCTACACAGCCAACCGACCGCTTCACAAAATGCGTCTACTTGAGCCCTCCTTCGGTGGTGGTGACTTCCTGCTTTCAGCAATCGAACGCCTGTTGAAAGCATGGATGGAAGCAGGACGGCCGGAGCCGGTGAAGAGTCTCTCCGATTGCATCCGTGCTGTTGAGTTGCATCGCGTCACTTTTGCCACAACCCGTGCTGCCGTGGCCAAAACACTTGCGAGGGCGGGAATTCCGTCAAACGATGCGGAGCGGCTCGTAACTGCATGGCTCATCCATGGTGACTTCCTTCTTGTGCCACTGGAAGGCTTGTTCGATTTGGTGGTTGGTAATCCACCCTATGTTCGGCAAGAGCTGATTCCCGACGCCCTGATGACGGAATATCGTGCTCGTTATGCGACGATTTACGACCGAGCCGACCTTTACGTTCCGTTCATCGAACGTTCGCTCTCAAGTCTGGCGAAAGCAGGGCACCTCGGCTTCATCTGCGCGGATAGATGGATGAAGAACCGCTACGGCAAGTTTTTACGTAAGCTTGTGGCCGATAGTTTCCATCTTAAAATCTACGTGGATATGGTCGATACAGTGTCGTTTCATTCCGATGTGATCGCCTATCCTGCAATCACGATCATTTCGCGCGAGAAGCCAGGTGTGACCCGTATCGCGCGGAGGCCGGAAATCAGTGAGGCGGTACTGACCAATCTCGCAGCACAGCTCCTTGCGAAACAACATCCCGACCCAACTTCTGATGTCCGCGAAATACACGGTGTTACTGTCGGGGACGAACCTTGGATTCTTGAATCTTCTGACCAGCTTGCGCTGGTTCGTCGACTGGAAGGGGATTTTCCAACAGTGGAAGAGGCGGAGTGCAGGATTGGAATCGGCGTTGCTACAGGAGCCGACAAAGCCTTCATCGGGGTGTTCGACTTGCTCGACGTTGAGGACGACCGCAAGCTGCCTCTCGTGATGACCCGCGATATCCTCAATGGGCATGTGCAATGGCATGGTTTCGGTGTCATCAATCCATTCAATGACGACGGTCTCCTTGTCGATCTGGACCGCTACCCCCGCCTGCGGCGTTATCTGGAAAGGAGGAAGGGGGAAATCGCCGGTAGGCATATCGCGCAGAAATCTCCCTCAAACTGGTATCGTACCATCGACCGCATCTATCCGGAACTGACGCACAGGCCCAAGCTCCTCATTCCGGACATCAAAGGCGAAGCGCACATCGTCTACGAGGGAGGTAATTTCTACCCCCACCACAATTTGTATTTTCTCACGTCTGAGAGTTGGGACTTGAAGGCTCTACAGGCGGTCCTACTCTCCGGTATCGCGCGCCTATTTGTTTCGACCTATTCGACCAGAATGCGTGGAGGCTATTTGCGTTTTCAGGCTCAATATCTGCGGCGCATTCGTGTTCCATACTGGTCAAAGGTCCATCCGAAAGTTCGTCGGGAGCTTATCGAAGCCGCCGAACGCAATGACGTGGGAGCTTGTAACAGTGCTATCTTCGCTCTGTATGGATTGAGCAAGGAGGAAAGGGCCGCACTTGGGGGGAACGGGGACTGATGCCAATTGATCTTGTTGATTACGAACGGAAGGCCCAAGAAGCAACGATGGCCTTCTGGGGAAATCGGGAAAAAGCCAGACAAAAGCAGATTGATGCAGGGAAGGCCGACCAAGGTGAGCGTGGGGGCGTAACTGCCGGCAAAAACATGGACGGCTTCGTCGCGCTCGTGATTGATCTCATTGAGGCGAACGGGCTGGCTCATGCCAAAATATCCCGACAGCGAGCCGTACTGACGCTACCGGGATATTTCCGGCCGACGAAGCTGTGGGACTTACTCGTCACTCTCAATGGACGGCTTATCGCCGCCGTCGAGCTAAAAAGCCAGGTCGGGCCATCTTTCGGGAATAACTTCAACAACCGTACCGAAGAAGCCATCGGCACGGCGCACGATCTCTGGACCGCATACCGGGAAGGAGCGTTTGGCAAACATCCGCGCCCATTCATCGGCTGGATGATGATGGTGGAGGACGCGCCAGAGTCGCGTCGATCTGTTGCCGATCAGTCGCCTCATTTCCCGGTATTCAAGGAATTTCAGGGAGCTTCGTACCTTAAGCGATACGACCTTCTTTGCCAGCGGCTTGTGCAGGAACAGCTTTATACGACGGCGTCGGTTCTCGCCTCGCCGCGTTCATCTATGAATACTGGGGAGTTCAGAGATCTCTCAAAACTGACGAGTCTCAAGACGTTTGTCACGTCATTCGCAGGACACATTGCGGCCGAAGCCGCTCGAGGGGAGTGACATGAAAGCCGTCAGATTTCGTATTCAAAATTTTCGCAATATCGACGACAGCGGTTGGATTCCTCTTGAGCGGGTGACAAACTTCGTCGGTCGGAATGAATCCGGCAAAACGACTCTTCTTAAAGCTTTTCACAAGTTTAACCCGGCAATTCCGGAGCCTTATGATGCGCAGCGCGAATTTCCACGCGATCGCTATACACGCGATTACATAGCTGGTGGATCGAAGGGAGGGGCGTGGCCAGTTTGTTCAGTTGCTTTTACCCTTGCTGATGACCTGAAAGTAGAAATCAGCACTATCCTAGGAAAGATACAGGAGCCTCCCCAAGAGGCGATTCTTACACGCTACTACGATGGTTCCTTA
>JAKAAM010000042.1 GCA_021802325.1 Nitrospirota bacterium | reverse complement strand
ATGGACAATTTCCTGACCCTTATGGTATGATCCTTGGCCGTTACCTACCGCTCTGGGGGATCGTCTAATGGCAGGACGACAGTCTCTGGATCTGTCTATCTAGGTTCGACCCCTAGTCCCCCAGCCATTCTTTTATGATAACTTAGCACAACTCTCTCCCTCGTCTCCTTCTCCCTGTTCCATACATGTTCCATTTCCGGCGAGAAAAATCCCCCTTTTTGCCTTGTGGCTATCCACAGGGTAGAATGGATTCAAAGGGAGGGATCAACCATGCCGCTATCGCAAGCCGAACGGGACCGAAAACGCCTGGCCGCGCTCAAGGAATCGGGCGGCCGAAACGTCTTGTTGAGATTGCACCGGCAAGAGGTCGCCGCCCTGGACTGCCTGTGCCGTTTCCATAGGCTGAACAAAGGGGAAGTCATGGCAAAGCTCATCATCGAAGAACACCGGCGCGTTGCCGCCATTCTGCTCTCCAATCCGGAGGCTTTGAGGAAATACACGGCAAAGGATCTGTAGATAATAAAAAAGCCCTCCGAAGAGGGCCAGGGTGGGTCAGGTCGGGGGAATCAGAACAAGTCGTCCAGGCTCTTTTTCTGTGATCTCAAGAGTCGGGAAAGTGACCGGAGCATCTCTCTGGTCGCTCCTTTGTAGGCGTTCCTCGAGACCCTACTTTTTCCTCCGGGAGTTCGGGGTCCTGTGCTGGCTCTCCATGGAGACCATGACCGGATCCGCTCCGCCTGTCGCTTTCGTTCCTCTTGGCTCCAGTACTTCGACATACTCCCCCTCTTGTTGAGATAGTTCGTTTTGCTTAATTCCTGTTTCCTTCCCGCCCCCGAGGGTCCCATTGTTCACGATCTGCTGGTCCGCCGCGTTCAGTTGTTTGACGAAGGCCACAGAGCGCGGGTTCCGGATCTCCCCCAGAGTTCGAAGCGTTTGGGCGCTTTGCATTTGGGCTTTTAGAGCAAGACGGAGAAGCCGTTCCATCCGGTCCAATGTCCCTTCCCGGCGGAATCGATCCTCCTGCATGGCCTCGCCGGCCTTCTTCGTCAGAGAATTGAAAAGCAGATCCAGACTATTCGCTTGAACGAAAAGCATTTCTTCAACAGGCGTCATGTCCCCGGCTTTCAACCGTTCCAGTTGAACGGTCAATGCCCGGACGTGTTCCTCGATGTCCGAGGAGTGAAAATCCATGGCAAATCCTTCTGTACCGCTCACGGCCCGGGAAACCGGTCGGACTTCCCCTTCCGCTATCCGCTCCTCCGCGCTCCGGGTGTCGCCCAGAGCCACTTGGTCGAGGTAGGACAAATTCTCCTCTCTCTCGCGCCGTCGGGCTTCCAGGGCTCCGGGAACAGTCCCCCGGGCTTTCTTCTCACGCATGACCTCCCGGACCGTCTCTTCGAGAAGCGGGTCATGAAGCGCTTCGACAATGATTTTCCGCAATCCCTCCACCGTCATTGCGTCGGTGCCCATTTCCTCCCCCCCTAGGCCCCCGCCGTCAATATCAGCGAGGGCCGTTTAAAGTGCATTATTCTCCTTTGACGATCTTAACGACTTTGGAAAGCAAGCCTGTCTTCGGTTCCGGAGCCGCCGGTGGAGCGGGTTTCGCCCCATAGAGGTTCGGATCGCCTCCCGCCCTCGCGATCGCCATGCGGGTTGCGACTTCCGGCGGTATTCTACCTTCCTGGTAGGCGTGTCCCTCAAAATGCACGAGAGGCGTAAACTTTCCCTCAAAGCCAGTGCCAGCTTTGAAAGGTGCCCAGGTGGCGCGCGGGTCTCCGTAATAGACAGTCTCCTCATGGCGGGTAACGGGATTGTAGCGGGTTTCCGTGACGAGCTGGCCTGTCTTCATGGCCGATTCCTTAAAATCCTTCCGTATGACATCTGCGAGCCCGAGGACCGATGAATCGGGCAGGTTGCCGACCTGGAGCCGTCCGGCGAACTTGGCTTGGTACCGCAAATTTTGAACATCTTCCCTTTCGGCGACCTGTTCCCGCAGTTTCGGTAAATCTCGTTCCAGAACGAAGCGTGATGACATTTTTCTCTCCTCCGATTGTTTAACGACAAGTTTTTCCGCTTTTGCGACAAGGCCCGGATCTTTGACGGATCGGTCCATTTTATAACCGCGCTCTTTTGATTCTATCCGTCTGGTCCGCCGTCAGCGGGGGAACCCCTTTCTCCGCAATCTTCTCGCGTTTTGCAAGGTCCTCGGCCTGATCCGTCCGGGCTCCCCGCCGGGTTTTGGCCTCCCTCATCCGTTTTTCGTGTGCCGCTCTGGTTTCTTCGATTTTGCCCATGCTGTTCTCCTTTTCAGTGTTGCCCGGAAACCGTCCGGGTCGGTTTGGTCGGGTGACCAGGGGGAAGGCCGGGGGTCCGCGAACGCCATCAAATGCCCCCAGGAGCCGCCGGAAAGTGGCGGTTGGCGTTTCGCCTCATGGCAAGGGGTGCGGCCGGCCTCCCTCCAAGTCCCTCGATCATCGTTTCCTGGCCGACAAGTAGCTGGCCCAAAACATCCCGATCAGAAAGATTCCCTGTTCAATCGCACTTCGCATGAACGCCTCCCTGAATGTGAGACTCTCCGACCCAGAATTTTCCATCTGTGGTTTCGACGCGATACCACCACCGACTGACCGGAGCCGGGTGCCACTTCGCTTCCAGGACGATGCCCTCCAGAATATCAAGTGCCCGTCGGTGAGCGAACCGGACGCGATCCCCGGCCTGAAAGCGGGCCGGAAGGGGCATTTCTTCCTTCGGGGGCAGGGGAGCCCCTCTCAACCCCTCTTCGTGGCAGGAAGGGGCATTTTCTTGCGAAAAATCCAAACAAAGACAGCTATCGTCCGTCCAGATGTAATGATCGTGGGTTCCGCAATATCCAAGGCCCAAATGTCCTCGCTCCCGATCGGGGTTGAAGGAATTACATGTTTTGCAGGAGGGGATCTCCTCTCTTGTCTCGGGGAGGAGCCGGGCTCGGCCCTTCTCGATCAGGCGGTTGGCCTTCTCCTGGGGAATGTCGATCACATCTCCCGGATGGAGGAGGGAGCCGTCTGATAGTTTTTTGAAGGTTTCTATAATTTCAACCAACATCAGAGTTCCTCCTCGACGGGGATATCTGTCCCAACCTCGGAGGTTGTGCTATAAGGTCGTGACGCCGGAAACGCCCTCTGGGACTGGTTTGTCACAACCGTCACAACCGTCCCAACCATTTCCCTTATTTCTATACGTAAGGGATCATCTTGTGTATGTGTCACATGAACGGGTTCGGGATTCATTCCTGCATACGTATCTCCAGAATGCGATTTAGGTTGTGACGGTTGTTCCCATCCAGTGTTTACGGGCTTGTCACAACCTGTCACAACCTCTGTCACAACCTCGGGTTGTGACGGGCGATAAACCCGAAGTCTGCCTTCTCCGGATCGGACCTGCGTAGCCCTCCAATTCCATCGTCGCAGGATGTTCCCGACGCGCGTCTGTTCGGACCTTCCTTGCCTGTCAGGAAGGAGCCCTAGACAATCCTCCAAAATTTCCGAGACAGTCGTTTCCTGGGGAAATTTGGCAGAGAGCCATGGCCCTATCTTTTCTTCCCAAGCGTCGGCCTCAAAAACTGCTTCCCTCTCGTTCTCCGCTTCCTCCCAGGGAATCTCGTGCCAGGATTCGCCGGTCTGAAACCTGACAATCGTCTCGGCCCAAAGCTGGTCGCGGTCGCGCTTGAGGCCCGCCACATCGACGGCCCCCACCTCGATGGGGAGAAAGCGCCTATTTCCGGTAGGATCTTTCAGAAATTCGTCGGCATTGGTCGTCCCGACGAAGACGGTCTGACGTGGAAAGTCTTCCTGAGTTCTCCCGTAGGGCGGACGGAAGCGGTCGGATTGGGCCGAAATGACCCGTTTGATGTGCTCGACCTCGCTCCGCCGCATCCCCGACAGCTCGGCCAGTTCAAGGCACCAGACTCCGGAGTGTAAGTGCTGAAGGAAGTCCTTGCTTCCCCATTCGGCAGTAGGAGTGCCTGCCCAGGATTCTCTGAACAGAGCCATGAGACCAGTAGACTTGCCCGCGCCCTGTTTTCCCCGGAGGATCGGCACGAGGTCCACTTTACAGCCGGGTTGCATGATGCGGGCGACTGCTCCGAGCATGAGCGTTCGGGAGACGGCCCGCGCATATTCTGTATCCTTCGATCCAAAATATTTGGAGAAGAGACCATCGACGCGAGAAGCTCTGTCCCACCGAAGCGATTTTAGATAGTTCCTGACGGGATGAAAGCCATTTTTCCGGCCAATCATGAGCAGGACGGACAGGAGCATCCCTGAAGGGATGGCCGACAGCTTCCATGACAGTTCGATCTCCGCGCCGATCTCCGTCACGAGAACGTCCGTCACCGGCCTTTCGCCTAACAGGAGGACGTTGGAAAATTCGTCGTATCGGACACTTCCTGCATCGCGGAAACGCTCATCATGTCGGAGAATCAGGGTGAGGTTGCATGAATTAACCTTAATGGCTCCCGTCGTTTCGGAGCGGACAAGCTGGCCGATCCAATCCGGGTCGGGATCTTCGACCGGAAGGTCTTCGAGGCTCCCCCCGGCGGCCAGAAAGTCGTCGATCCCGATTTTGGAGCCGTCCGGAGGTGCCGGTGGGGTGACCCACTTGACCTCGGCCCCGAGCTTCTGGAGAAATTCTGTGAGGTATTGCCTGGCCTTCGATACAGATTCGTTTTCTCGCACATCGCTGTCATAACAGATGACTGCCGTTCTCTGTTGCCAGTCGAGGGACTGAAGATCTTTCCGGGCGGCCTTCCCTGACCAGTTCCAGACGCCTGTCAAATATAGAGAGTAGATGCCGTAAGATCTCAAAGCGTCGGCTTTTTTCGCGCCTTCCGTGATCCATATCTCCGCGTCAGGTTCAAGAGTCTGCTGGATTGGGAAGTCCACGCGCTGATCGAGTCCGTCGAGGGAGAGGTAACGCAGTTTTTTCCGCTTTCCGGACTTCGGATCGGTGGCGGTGACCGGATCGTCGAATCGGACTTGGCAAGAGACGATCTCGCCGTCTTGCCCGTAGAGCGGGACAAGGACTCCGGGACCGTGTTTTTCGGAGAAGCCAAGTTGTTTCAGGACGGAAAGGTGTTTGTCGTCGATTAGACGGTAGCCGCGGGAAGCGATGACCTCGGGGCGGATGGCGGAGTATCGTTCGAGGATCTCCGCCCGATCGGGGCTTAAAAGGGGCAACGCCTGGACGATTCGGGCCAGGGCCTCCGGTGTCAGCGGTTCTCTTGGGGGCCGTTGACCGTCGGTGGTGACTGGAACATCTAAAAAGTCTGTGGTATTCTTGGCTTGAGCGTTTTGTGGGGCGTCAGGGGTGACGCCCTTTTTTGTAGTCATCTCACACCGCCCGCGGTTCAGTCAGAACGGTATTCCTATTTACCCACTCTTCCAAAATCCGACGATCGTACCGAACAAGCCGCCCAATCTTCGCAAACGCCGGACCCTTGCCGTAAAGCCTCCAACAAGCCAGGGTTTGAGGCCGCACATGAAGGAATTGCGCCGCCTGTTCTGGATTCAAAAGGTCGCCCATTTCACATCCCTCCATCGTTTGTCGTCGCCTCCGAAATTCTACTTACACATGGGAAGATACGACAGGATGAAAGGAGATAGACGCCCCACCTAAATTATTTTTTTGAAAACTAGGTGGGGCGCTTTCGGAAATGGCTAAGAATTGTTTTTTTGGATGTGGGGGGGGTGAGGACGGAATAATCCGGGGTTTTCTTGTATGAATTTTCTGACTCGTTCATTCATTTCTTCTTCCCACCGGCGAGGATGGAATAGGGGGACGCCGGACGCCTCCCACTCCTTCAAGCCCGCCTGGTAGAGCTTCCGTAGATCTTTCCGCTTTTCGCCGGTCAAGACCTCGATGACTATTCCACAGAGACGCAAGGCGGGTGATTCATCATGGCCTCCTCTCAATCGTCCTTGCCGGGGATCTTTCGGAAGGGGATTTTCCGGAAAGTGTCGGCACCACAAAGCAAGGGTGACATTAATGAGGTGCTTCTCAAGTTTCTTCTCGCGTCCGTCCACAAAAGGGCAGTTATAAGGGGTGTTTTTTATATGGAGAGACAACAGTCTGCCGATCGCCTCCCGTATTTTCTCAATCTCCTCCTCCACTTGAGCCTCCGGAATGGGGGCGTATCCTTCCTCCTGGTGCGCTTGTGCTAGGGCAGAAAATGAAGTCTCTACGGAATCAATACAGTTCTCCATCTTATCGAGGGCGCCAACTACTGCCATTGCGAACGGTTTTTTCTTCCCTACCCGCATTTTGCCAAATACTGGGCTTATTTGCGCATGGTATTCAAGGTCATACAGGTAAGCCTCCCGATTTTCTGTCGGCGGAAGGCAATCCAAAATCTCAAGACGTTGGATCTCGGTGAAGATGATTGGTTTCATGTCCGCATTCTCCATGCGCCTCCGAAGGGAAGGGGCCATCGGGGGGAGAATCCCCGCATTCGGTGATCAGCCTAGGCCCCGTGATGAGGTTGTGTCGCTTTCTTCCTATTCCTTGTCATCGCCTCCACTGCCTGCTCCATCGCCTGCCGAACGGGATCGAGGCTCAACCGGGCATAGATCGAGGTCGCCTGACTGGTCCGGTGGCCCAGGGCCTTCCCGACAATCGGAAGGGAGGTTCCCTGAATGGTCATCCACGATCCCATGGAACGTCTAAGATCATGAATCCGGAGGTCTTCCAGCTTGGCCCGCTTGAGCAAGGTCGCCCATGCCTTCCAGGGCTCCCGGTAGTGGCCCCGTGCCGCCGGTCCCGGAAGGACAAAGACGGAAGAGGTTCCCGCTCGCCGTCTCCGGAGAATGTCCAGAACGTCCGGACCCAGGGGGATCTGCATCGGCTCCCCATTCTTCGAGAGTTCGCCGGGGATCTTCCAGACGTTGCGTTCGAAGTCGATATCCTTCCAGCGCATAGAGAGGACGTTTGCCCGTCGCGCCCCGGTGAATAAGGCCAGTAATACGAAGTCCTTGAACGTCTCGCTTTCGGAGATGTCCAACGCCTCAAAGAACCGGCCTAGCTCTTCTCCGCTAAGGAAGCGGTCCCGGCTGACCTCCTTGAATTTCTTGATCCCCCGGCAGGGATTGTCTCCCCGATGATAGCCCCACAAGGACGCCTGGACGAAAACGGAAGAGACGAGGGCGAGAAGACGATTGGCCCTGATTGGGGTTTTTTCTCCCGCCTTCCGGTGAAGGGCTTCGATCTTGTGGCGGGTGATCTCCTGGAGCTTGTAATTCTTCCATGCCTCCAAGTGCTGACGGTAGAGGGAGCGGTATTCCTTCGCGGACTTCTTCTCGTTGCCGTGCCGCTCCATGTAGACCTCGAAAAACTCCCCGAGGGTGACGCCTTCCTTCTTCTCGGCCTTGGGGTTCTTGCCCATCGCAAGGTCGGCCCGCACCTTCTTGGCCTTCTCCCGAACCTGGGCCACATTGAGATCCGGCCAGATCCCGAGCTTGAACATGTCGTGCCGCTTCTCCACCAGCACATCGAGAAAGAATGTCTTCCGTCCGGTGGGATAGACCTTCACAATCAGCCCCGGCGTTTCGTCGTCCCGGACGATATAGGGCCGATCCTTCGGGAGCAAGGTTTCAAGGGACTTTTGGGTGAAATGCTGAGTTTCCGCCATCTCTCGTTCCTCCCTGTTCCATTTCCGGAATTCGTCCCGGAAACAACATTTCAGGACTGGAGCCAACCTCCCCTTAATTTCTGTTCCATATATGTTCCATATTGTACATCAATTTTCATCAAAAAACAAAGAACACGATCAAAGAGGGTGTCTCGGGGAAGTGCCGGAAAATGCTTGATTTGTAGGGGGTAATCAATCGGGATCAAACAGGGGAAAAACTATGGACTACTGACTCTGGATCTGTCTATCTAGGTTCGACCCCTAGTCCCCCAGCCAAACTTTCAGGGATTCCCTGATATTCTCATCTTTGCTTCTTCCCTGAATCACATTCCTTGGCTTTTTCAACGCAAACCTGCCCGATGGGCGATCTGTCTGTTGAAAAAACAGTTATAAAACTCAAGGCCAAAAGGGCTCCCACGCTTTCCAGGAAGAATACGCGTGGTATATTT
>JAKAAM010000041.1 GCA_021802325.1 Nitrospirota bacterium | reverse complement strand
GACGACGAGGACCGGAACGGCCAGGCTGGGAAAAAGGTCGATCGCGATTTCCGGAACGGACCGGGCTCCGACAAGGACCAGAATCATCGCTGCCATAAAAACAGCGATCCGGTTTTTGAGGGCAAGCCGGGTCAACCACATGACAGATATCCCTTCCCGATCCCTTGGAAGCGGGAGTCCCGGGGCACAAAAAATCCTCTTCCCTGACAGAGTGAACGGGGCGAGAAAACAGAGGAGAATAAAAGAGGATTTTGAAATGCCGCCAACCAGACAACGGGCTGTATTTTCTGAACATGGAAAACGAAAGACAGGAAAAACTTCTGCCGAACCGGAAGGAGCGGTTAAAAAGCCGGCTTCCGGATGAACAGTCCCATCGGAAAAAAGTCAGGGGAGGCCTTTGTCCTGGACGTTTTTCTGCGATGCAGCTTCCGGAGAAAAAGCCGGATGTCGGTCAGGAACCGGACCGGATTGCGGACGTCTTCTCCCGACAGAGAAACGGGCCGAGATCTTTGTCCGCCGGAAGCCTTTCCCGACAGAGTTCCATCTTGGCATGACGTTTTGAAGGTTTTAAATGAATTGGTTTGAAGCATGGCGCGCCTGGAGGGAATCGAACCCCCGACCTTTAGATTCGAAGTCTGAAAATTTAGGGTTTTACCCTGTTAGCCAGAAATTTACAGAGTGATATTTATTGTTTTGTAATAGGAATTTATTGTGATAAGCTAGTCTATAGGATGATACGCATTATGACCGATTCTGTTAGCCATTTGTTAGCCAGAAAACGGAGGGCGTCATGGGGGAGGAATCCAGGAAAAAAGCCAATAAAATCAAGCTCACCCGAACGAACATTGAGAAAATTCTGTTAGCCAGCAGACGAGAAAACTATTGGGATACCGAACTACCGGGTTTTTGTCTTCGGGTTTCGGACAAAAAGAAGATGTTTGCGGTAGCCAAGAGGGTCGGGGGAAAGGTTGTCTGGGTGACTCTTGGGGCATACTCTCCGGCCTATACCCCGGAGAAGGCCCGAGAGGATGCCATCAAGGCGATAGCGGAACTGACGAGGGGAGAGAATCCCAACGAGAAGAAAAAGGAAACGAAAGCCTCATCCGTGACCCTCAAGGAGGTTCTGGATTCCTACCTTGAGGCCAGAACTCTCAAGCAGACAACCCGAAAGTCCTACCAATACGTTGTCACTTTCTACCTCAAGGACTGGTTAGACCGTCCTCTTGTCTCTATCACCAAGGACCAGGTTGAGAAAAAGCACAAGGAGATCACGGAAGAGCATGGACCTACCCCGGCCAATTATGCGTTCAAGATTCTCAGAGCTCTCTTTACCTATGCGGAGGCCAAATACGAGAACTCGAAAGGGAATCCCCTCATCGCGGTCAACCCCGTCAAGAGACTGTCCCAGGTCAGGGCATGGAACCGGATCGGAACCCGGCGGAATCAATTCATCCGGTCGGAAGACCTCCCCGCTTGGTGGAAAGAAGTCCAGTCCCTCACCAACGAGACAATCCGGGATTATCTGACCTTTCTTCTCCTGACGGGATTAAGACGGCAAGAAGCGGCTCAACTCCGATGGGCAGACGTGAACCTCAAAACGAAGATCCTCACGATTCCTGACCCAAAGAACAGGAACCCGCACATCCTCCCCCTGTCCGATGCTCTCATGGCGATCCTCGAAAGAAGGAAGAAAAACGCGGAATCCCTTTTTGTTTTTCCGGGACGGGGAAAGGGCGGTTATATCGTGGAACCAAAAAGGGCTCTCGATACCGTTCGGAAAAAGTCCGGGGTCACCTTCATGCTTCACGATCTCCGGCGGACTTTCGCGCTCATTGCGGAGCAGATCGTCCCGGTTTACACCCTCAAACGACTCATGAATCATGCGGGAGGGGAAGACGTGACTTTCAAGCATTATCTTGGAACCGATGAGACGGCCTTGAAGAAGAGCATGCAGGCGATAACGGATAAAATCTTGGAGCTTGCTAGCGCTAAAGTTGCTAATTTTGCTAACGAAGAGGGGGGCTGATGATCCCTTTCCTTCCTGGAATTTTTCCCCCGTGATTTTTCACATTCCTACCGGGACGAACTGACAAAACTGACAGAACGTGCCCTCAGTATCTTGGATTCCGAACGATAACATCTTGGATGAGCTAAAAGTTTTTAAGACTTGACAGGTCCGAAACAGTTTTGTTAAGCTTTGATTGCTCGGGGCGAGTTGCGCCCGGAGCCAAAAGAGATTTGAGATCCCGTCTTCGGACGGGTTTTTTGTTTCAGGGGCTCGTTTCCTTCGGGAAGCGGCCCCTTTTTTGTTGCCCAATCCTGGGGGGCGGACCAGGAAACCAAAGGCTCATCGTCAATGACGGTGGGCCTTTTTTGTTTGGAGGGAAAAATGCAGGTTTTGAGGCTCAGGGAACTGCTCAAGCTTTCTGGCTTAAGCAAAAGCACAATCTACGCTCGAATTAAGGAAGGTGACTTTCCGAAACCGATCCGCCTTGGTCCCCGATCTATCGGTTGGTTTCAGCACGATATTGAAAGCTGGTTGGAATCGCGGCGGCAAGAGTAACAACCATGAGAGGGGAATGACATGAATTTTTTGAATGAAAGACAGGTGTCAGAACGGTTAGGGGTCAGCATCGCATGGCTTCGAAAATGCAGATTGCGGGGGATCGGAGGCCCACCCTTCGCTCGGTTCGGTTCTTCGGTCAGATATCCCGAAGCGGATTTAGAAAAATGGGCTAAATCGCAAATCCGGCCCTCAACCCTTACGGTCAACCAGTGAAACGAAAAAGGCCCGTTTCGTGGACGGGCCAAGGAGCAGAAAATGGAGACTAGTTCAATTTTATCACGACTCAGGAAAGTCCGAAAGAGCGGGCAAGGATGGACGGCTTGTTGCCCGGTTCCGGGGCACGAGGACAAGAACGCGAGCCTTTCCGTAAAGGTTACGGAAACCGGGCGGTTATTGGCCTACTGCCATGCCGGATGCTCTTTCGAGGCGATTCTGGAATCCCTGGAACTCGGGAGAGAAAGGTTCACCCCCTCCCCCCGGCCAATCGAGACAGGCCCATCCAAGGAACAGCTTGAGGCCCAACGAAAGGCCATGCGCCTCTGGACGGGCGCAAAACCAGCGGATCCGGCCCACCCCTACCTTGTCAAAAAGCAGATCAAGCCCCATCACCTCAGGCAATTCAAGGAAATTTTACTGGTCCCGATGCAAAACGAGTCCGGGGATCTCTGGAACTGCCAGCTCATTTATTGGGATGGATCGAAGATATTCTTGAGGGGAGGACGAACGAAAGGACTTTTCACAACCCTTGGGGAAATCCCCGAATCAGGCGGCCGGATTTTCGTCGCAGAAGGATTCGCAACAGCGGCCACCATTCACGAATTGACGGGAAGCCCCGTCGTTGTGGCCTTTTCCGCGCACAATCTTCCCCCCGTTTCAATGATCATCCGAAGGGCCTTCCCTCAAGCGGAAATCGTCTTGGCGGCCGATGATGACCCGGCAGGAGTCCAGTTTTCGGAACAGGCGGCCAGAGCGGTTCATGGGCTCGTAGCCTATTCGGGAAGGAGGGCCTGACGTGGGGATGGACTTTAATGACTTGGGCCCAAAAGGGAAAGCCCTCCTGGAAACCCCCGAGCCCCCGTCCGATGGATGGGGAGACCCGGAACCCCTAAACAAGCCCGACGATCCCCTCCCTTTCCCCCTTGAAAGCCTGCCGGGGCTCGTCCGTTGCGCGGTCTCGGAAGTGGCGACCTACACCCAAGCACCAATGGCCCTAATCGCTGGATCTGCCCTTGATTCCTTATCCACCGCGGCTCAAGGCCTTCGCAACGTCCAGCGCGGGGAGCGGCTCCAAGGCCCAACAGGAACCTATCGGCTGAGCTTGGCCGTTAGCGGCGAGCGAAAAACAACGGAGGACGACATTTTCGGTGCGCCGATCAGGGAGTGGGAACTTGAGCAACTGAAGAAGTTCCAACCCATACTTAAGGAAAGCAGGGCCGCTTTCGAGGCATGGGAGGCGGAGAAGGCCGGAATCGTTCAACGGATAAAGGAAAAATCCAAGGCAGGACAGGACACGGCGGAACTCAAAAGGAAGCTGGCCGATATTGCTCTTGCC
Source organism: Nitrospirota bacterium (assembly GCA_021802325.1). The sequence continues at coordinate 4,210 of JAKAAM010000041.1, read as the reverse complement.
GAACCCAAGGCGATTCGTGTCCCCCGGATCCTTTATGGCGACATCACCCCCGAGGCCCTGGCATGGCGTCTCTCGATGGGCTGGCCTTGCGGAGCGGTCCAAAGTGCAGAGGCTGGGATCATTTTTGGAGGCCATGGCATGAGTTCCGATTCGATTATGCGAAATTTGGCCCTTCTTAATAGTCTCTGGGACGGGGGGGAAACCCGGGTGGATCGTCGAACATCGGAATCGTTCATTGTCCGGGGAGCCCGTCTGACGATGGGTTTGGCGGTCCAACCCGAAGTCCTCGCGTCCTTCTTTGACCAGTCCCATGGTCTGGCCCGAGGGAGTGGGTTCCTAGCCCGTTTTCTACTCGCATGGCCGGAATCAACACAAGGAACACGATTCTTTCAAGAGGCCCCGGCCCATTCTCCAATGCTGACCCGATACCAGGACCGGATCACTGAACTACTGGACGAGACCCAACCCCCGGATGGCGAAAACGGTTTAATCTTGCCGGTTATCGGGTTTGATCCGCCCGCGAAAAAGGCATGGATCGAGACCTACAACGAAATCGAGCGCAGTCTGGCGGAGGATGGGGAACTTTCGACCGTCCGGGATGTTGGAGCAAAAGCGGGGGATAACCTGGCCCGGCTTTCGGCCCAATATGCCATCCTCGAAGGAAAGGAAAGCATTTCCCTTGAAAACGTCGAACGGGCCAGTCTTCTCATTGCTTACCACCTTCATGAGGCTCGGAGGATCTTCGCAATCACCAAAGCAAGCCCTCAAGTCCTCCTTGAGGGACGACTTGATACTTGGCTCATCCGACGGGCCAAGGAGACAGGGAATCCGATCCCGAAAAGCGCAGTTCTTCAATTCGGCCCCGGGCCCCTCCGAAAGAAGAAAACGCTGGATCCCGCTCTTAAAACCCTCGCGGAGGCCAACAGGATCCGAATCAGTTTAATGGGCCGGAAAGAGGTAATTGAGGTCAACCCGGCCCTTTTCAGGGAGGACGCATGAGTATCTTCGACCGGTTGAAAGTCCGGACTCCAGTTAACGACACTCCCGAAACACCGGGGGGAAAACCCATCGACCCGGAGCTTGCCGCTCTCATCGCGCGGCTGGAAGCCCTTCCGGACGGCGGATGGCTTCATAACCCCGCCGACTGTCCGGATTGCCTTGAGAAATTGTCTGGGCATCCTACCCGCGGCGAGGGGAGAACCGGCCTTAAAACGCAAAATTCGGGGCAAAACGGTGGGAGGAACGTATGATCGGCACATTTGTTTCTTTGGCGATTTTCATTCTTGGTCTTTTTCACATCTGGCGTGTTCTTCGGTGATTCCGAGGGACTTGGAGGAACCTTCCTCCCGCACCCCTGCCGTAGACGGCGAAGCGCCAACGGCTACCTCTAGCCGACCGGGGGGCATTTGATGGCGCTCGCGGATCCGGGAGGTTCCCTCTGGTCTCTCGACCCCGACACCCGGCGGAACCGGGTACATTAACGAAAAGGAGACTCACATGAGTAGCGAAGACAAAGAAAGCCAAGAGCGACTTGCATCCACGGTGACAGACATGAGGAAAAAGGCCGGACTCGGGGAAAAGGCTGAGGTTTCAAAACACACTAGCAGGGTGACTGTCCGTGAACGACGACCGTCGATTGATTTGATCGACAAGCGAAAGGAGCAATAGCATGAGTTTGTTCTATGTCGAAGGAACAGAGCCAAAACGTCATGCCGAATCCGAAGAGAGAGATCTGCGGGAGCGGATGGCCGCGATGATCCCGAGCACATCCTTTAAAGACAAGCTGGATGCCAAAACTGCCCCTCTTCCGGTTTTGGAGACTCTGGAAAAGCCCATTGCCACGCAATTCATGGAAGCGGCGACGGCGCGAGGGGAACTGGTCTGCGAGGAATTTGTGGATCACAGAGGCCAGGTTTGCAGGCGCTATCACGGCGATCCGGCGGCGGATATCAGGCAGTCCTTTGCGGCTCCCGGCGTCACGGCTCGGGTCGCGGAAACTGTCGGATTCGATGGTCGGGTTTATCTGAAGGACAAAATTCCAAACGCTGTCAGGGCACGAATGTTTGCTCGTTCGGTCGGCGCGGAATAAACCGACAAACAAAAGGCCGGTCACATGACCGGCCGCGTCACCGACTTAGGAGATCATACCATGAATAACCTAATACAGAAAGAACCGGAATCCGGCGCTAAACTGGCCGAAGGAATCCGGCACCACCACGAGCAGGCCGTCTTCCATGCAAAAACGGCCCTGAGCCACGCTTTCGAGGCGGGACGGCTTCTGATGGAGGCCAAAGAGCAGATCCCTCATGGCGAATGGATTCCTTTTTTGAAGAAGACAGGAATCGGGGAGCGACAGTCGCAACGGTATATGCGCCTTTATCGCCACAAGGATGCCCTGTCAAAAGCGACACGCGTGTCGGATTTGAGTCTTCGGGAGGCGGAATCCCTGCTAAAAACTCCCCTTCTGAAAGGGACGGACGGATATGTGCCGAAATTCAACAAAGAGGCAGAGGTCTTTTTCTCTTACATGGAAACGGAGGGATGGGATCACGAATATGCGGATGCGCTCCGATGGCTTGAGGAAGGACGGGGGGTTATTGCTTCCCGTTCGCTCAATGGAATAGATGGAGCCCTGGAACCTGTCGAACGTCTTCCCCATCACGGCGAATCCCGTTACTGGCACGTCACGGTCTTTACGGAGGGAGCGAGCATCGCAACTCTCACGAAAAAGCCGGTCGGTCCGACTCCGGAGGTTGCCCTGAAATATTTTGTGGCCGTTCTTATTAACGAGGGCGTATTTCCGATCCCGGCCCCGAGACCGTGGGACTGCAAGCCCGTCCGGTGGGCCGGACAAAATCTTGGAATTGGAAGGGAGGGGCAAGCATGTCTGAATTGACCCGGAAAGCCAACGACCTCAGGCGATCCCTTCCCCCGGAGCGGACAGGCACCCCACCACAGATGAAAGGCCAGCTTCTCGGGACTCTTCCGCACCGGGAAGGTGAAGTCAGGATCTCTTGGGACAGTTACGAAGACCACCACTTCCTCTCGGTTAGGTTGTGGACGGTCGACGATAACAAGCAGTATTGGCCCTCGAAGATCGGATTCACTGTCCGGCTCCGGGATCTTCCGACGCTCGGTGAAGCTATCGGGGAGGCTTTAGATATGGCCCTTGCGGAGACGGAACAGCAAAACCGGGCGCGCACTCTTGAAGCAAACGCGCCTTTTTGAGAGAGGGGAACACATTGAGCGAAGACAGCAAAATACAGGAATCTACTGGAAAACGCCTTCCCCCGAATGCCGGGAAAGGCCGACGGAAAGGAAGTTTGAACAAGGTATCCGGCGAAATCCGGGCGATGATTGTCCAAGCACTGGAATCGGCGGGGGGGATGGACTATCTTGCGGCACAGGCTCAAGCGAATCCAGCGGCATTCATGAGCTTGCTTGGAAAGCTGATTCCGGCGGAAGTTCGTACTGAGCTAGCCGGTTCGCTCACGGTGGAAACGAGTTTTGACGCGATTATGGAAAGGGCGATTGTCCTCCGTGGAGGTCTCCCGGACTGGGAAAATCGGCTGAAAGTCGAGATCGGAGACCTATTCTTGCGTCATCAAAAGGGTGAATCCCTCCCGGAGCCTTTGATAGTCGGCGGACTGGAAAGCGACGTGAGCGAACATTGAACATGCACACATGATCCCCCCGGCCCTCCCCCAGAGGGCCATTCTTCCCACCCCCCGAGGCCGCTCCCACAGGGCCTTTCCTTCCTCACCTTCCCGACCCCATCCCCACCCACAGTCATTAGCAAAATTCGCAGGATTAGCATTAGCAACCCCACAAAAATAAAGACCCAAGACCCCGATGAATAAGAGGATGCAATCTATTAAGTATTTATAAAATATGAATTCATACCTCAAGGTGCTTATTAAGGGAAAATGCTAGGGTTGCTAACCTTCCATCACGGTATCATCTGACCGAATTTCTCCCTTTCCTTCGCGGTAAAAATCCCCCTCGAAATCGGAACGGTGTTAGCCATTTGTTAGCCAGAATATTTTTCCGTTATGGAATATGTTCGGTAAGTAGGCTTGAAATATGGCGCGCCTGGAGGGAATCGAACCCCCGACCTTTAGATTCGAAGTCTATCGCTCTATCCGACTGAGCTACAGGCGCGTTTATCTGGACGTTCTGCTCTTTTTCTTTCGAAGAACCAGATAGAGGA
>JAKAAM010000040.1 GCA_021802325.1 Nitrospirota bacterium | reverse complement strand
TCAAAAAAAAGCCACGAGAGGAAACGTATAAGATGGGGATTTTTGTCTTGTATGCTGCATATTTCAGGGGAGAAAGTGGCGCGCCTGGAGAGATTTGAACTCCCGACACTCGGAACCGGAATCCGATGCTCTATCCGGACTGAGCTACAGGCGCATTATGGGTGGAAACGAAATAAGAGGATAGACTATCAGGCTTAAGCCGTCAAGGGCTTCGGGCCTTGAAATTACGGGATGAGGTCGGGTTTGGCCTTGTGCTCCTTGTCGGAAAGCGAGACCAACATTACCCCGATGCAGACGAAAAGAATTCCCGTCCATCGCCCCGGCGGAATACCCTCTGAAAGAAATAAAAGGGCCGATATGGGGGTCAGAATATACCCGATGGAGGTCAACGGGATGATGTAGGAGACGTCCGAGACCGACAGGAGCTCCATCAGCACCCCGAAATGAAGGGCTTCAAAGGCCGTACCGATCAGGACCTCGGGATTTTTCATGATGGACAGGAGAAAGGAGAAGGAGGACAACGAAGAAGTCGTGAAAACAGGAACCTGAGCCAGCCCCTTCTTGATCAGGACAAAGCCGACAGCCTCCGACAGGAGTCCGATCAGAAGGAGGATCCAGATTTTTTTCCGGGAAAAAGTCACTCCCTGGTTCCCGGACAAGGTCCAGGGATCAAACGGTTCAACAGGAGAGGATTCTGGAAACGATTACTTCTTCGACTCAAGCTTGTCCTCATGATCCGGCGTTTCGGAAGAGTCTTTCAGAGAACGTTTGAAATTCGAGATCGCCTTCCCCATTCCCGATCCGATTTCCGGAAGCTTCTTGGCCCCGAACAGAAGCATAACGATCAGCAGAATGACGATCAGATGGATCGGTTCAAACAATCCAGTCAACATGGTATATCCTCCCCATTGTTATTCCTTCTGAATCCAGTATACACCAACGGGGAAAGACTTTCTCCCGGCCATGAAGAAGGAATAGGCATGACTGGACCAAATCCAGCGTCAACAGGTCTCTAACCGTTTCGGGTGTGCGGACATAAATGGAACCCCCAGGCCGGCGGAACGCGAGTCAAATATCATTTCAGCCCGCTTATGCATCCTGCCTGGAGATCCCTTCGGTCAGGGAACCAGTATGGCGAGCGACGTCTCGATATAGTGGACAAACGGAAGGGGAAAGACCCCCATGATGACCGTCATCGCGGCCGTCAGGAAAAGGGCGATCTTTTCCATTCTGTTGGGGAGAAACTCCACCGTTTCCTCGGGGTCTTTCATGTACATCGCCATAACGACCCGGATGTAGTAGTAGGCGCCAACTGCGCTCAGAAGGACGCCGACGACCGCGAGCCACGTAAATCCGGCATGAACGGCGGCCATGAAGATATAGAACTTCGCCAGGAATCCTCCGAAGGGTGGAATTCCGGCCAGGGAGAACATGAAAATAAGCATGAGGAAGGCCGCCATCGGATTCTTCTTGTTCAGGCCGACAAAGTCCTGGATCTCTTCGCCCTCCACTCCCTTGCGCCGAAGGATGAGAACGATCCCGAAGGCCCCCAGTGTCATGAAAAGGTAGACAAAGAGATAGAACATCAGGGCAAAGAGGCTTTCCCGGCTCGGATTGAGCAGACCGATCACGGCATATCCGGCATGGCCGATCGAAGAATAGGCAAGCATCCGTTTGATGTTTTTCTGGACGAGGGCCACGATGTTTCCGATCAGCATCGAAAGGATGGCGATCGTGATGATGAGCCAGGTCCAGTGGTCCTTGTTGGCGGAGAAAGCCACCCAAAAAACCCTGAGGAAGACGCCGAAGGCCGCGATCTTTCCGACCGAAGCCATGAACCCGGTCACCACGGTGGGCGCCCCTTCGTAAACGTCGGGAGTCCACATATGGAACGGAGCTGCCGAAACCTTGAAGGCGAAACCGACCATGGTGAGGATCATTCCTCCGATCACCATCGGCTTGAGCGCTCCAGGATTCTGGACGAAGGCGGCGAGCCCGCTGATCGTCTCGGTCCCCGAGGCCCCGTAGAGAAGGGAAATTCCATAAAGGAAGATGGCGGAGGCAAAGGCTCCCAGAAGAAAGTACTTGAAGGAGGCTTCGACCGACCGGTGAATCGTTCTCTTGAGTCCCACCAGGACATAAAGGCACAGGGACATCAGCTCGATCCCCAGGAACAGGGTGATCAGGTCGCCCGCAGAGACCATGATCATCATTCCGACGGCGGCAAAGAGAAGAAAGCCGTAGTACTCCCCGACATGAATCTCCTCTTTTTCAAGGTAGGGAAGAGAAAAGAGGATGGTGATGATCGTTCCGACATAGATCGCGATTTTGAAGAAGTTGGAGAAGGGATCGACGATGTAGAGTCCCTGGTAAAGGGGGAGACCTTTTCCATTGAGTCCGATCGTGGCGATCATCGCGAAAAACAGGGAGGCGATCGCGAAGAGCCCGAGCCAAGAGCGCTTTTCCCTCGGGATGAAGGGCTCCATCAATAGAAGAAGGCTTCCGAGAACAGTCAGGTATATCTCTGGCATGGTTCCCATAATGTTTACCGGAGAAAAATTCATCAACAAAACTCCTTCATCAACTTGGTCTCCAAAATTCGATCCGGCATGGCATCAACCTGTCGGCGACTAGTGCAACAGAGCCACCGGGGAGGGCTGAACCTGGCTGACCAGATGGGCCACGCTCTGGTGGAAGACAGACAGAACCGGGTTGGGAATCAGACCGATCACGATCACAAGAACAACAAGGGGAAGGAGAGCCCCCCACTCATAAGGCTTCAGGTCGGGCATGGCGTAACTCTTCGGTGTGTAGACGCCCCAGACAACCCTTGAGAGCATATAAAGGAGATACATGGCGGACAGGATCACGCCGGTTGTCGCAAGAGAGGAGACGACGGCATGATTTCTGAAGGATCCGATCAGGACGAGAAATTCCCCTACGAAGGAGTTCGTTCCCGGAAGGGCCAGAGAGGAGAGGGCGAAGATGACCAGCAATGTGGAATAGACCGGCATCTGCTTTGCGATGCCTCCGTATTCGGAGAGAAGGCGGGAATGGGAGCGGTCATACAGGACTCCGATGCAAAGGAAGAGGGCTCCCGTGGTAATTCCATGGTTCAGCATCTGCATAAGGGCCCCTTCGATCCCCTGCGTATTGAAGACAAAGATGCCAAGCGTCACGACACCCATATGGCTGACAGAGGAGTAGGCGATCAGCTTTTTCATGTCTTCCTGGGCCAGGGCCATGAATGCTCCCCAGACAATGGCGATCACCGATAGCGCGAGCATGAAGGGCGTAAAGAAATGGGAGGCATCGGGAAACATGGGGAGAGAGAAGCGCAGAAACCCGTACGCTCCCATCTTGAGCATGATCGAGGCGAGGATGACCGATCCGGCGGTCGGGGCTTCGACGTGGGCATCCGGCAACCAGGTATGGAAGGGAAACATCGGGATCTTGACGGCAAAGGCGGCAAACATCGCGGCGAAGGCCAGGATCTGGAAGGTCATGCCATAGTGCTGCCCTGAAAGGCGGGTGATGTCGAAGGTATGTCCGCCCACGAAATAGAGGGCGATGATCGTGACCAGCAGCAGCAGGGACCCGGCCAAAGTATAGAGGAAGAACTTGATCGCCGCATAAATCCTGTTGGGTCCGCCCCATACTCCAATGATCAGATACATCGGGATCAGCATCGCTTCCCAGAAGACATAGAAGAGGACGAAGTCGGTCGCGCAGAAAACTCCGATCATCGCTCCTTCCAGAACGAGAAGGTTGATCATGAAAAGAGGGATTTGCTTCGATATTCCGACCCAGGAGGTGAGAACCGTCATCGGCATCAGGAGGGTCGTCATCAGGATGAGGACAAGGCTGATGCCATCGATCCCAAGGGCATAATGAATATTGGCGAAGGGAATCCAGACGTGGTTTTCGGTAAACTGCATCTGATAGAGATGCGGATCATGGCCGACCAGTAGGGATAGAGAGACGACAAATTCGACGACGGTGATACCCAGGGCAGCCCATTTCACGATGCCGTCGGAATCGGGACGCCGATAGAAAGGAAGGATAAGCAGGGAGGCCACCACCGGAAAAAATATCAGGAAGGTCAGGATCGGAACCGATAAAAAGGTCATTCTTTTTTGCCCTCTTGGTAAAAATGAATTCTTCCGGATGGCGGACTCGGATGCGATCCGACATCATCGATAAAAAAGTCTGCAGCCGCTCCTTCGATCAGGAGCGTCACAACCTGTTGAAGACGAGATAAAAGGCCACCAGCCCGAAGACTCCGATGGCCATGACCATGGCGTAATTCTGGAGCTGGCCTGTCTGATACCGTCGAAGACCAAGGCCCGAATTTCTGAAGAAGGCCGCGACCCCATTCACGATTCCATCGATGACGCCCTTATCCAGCTCCTGCCAGAAAAGGCGGCCGATAAGAAAGGACGTCCGGACGAAGACAAGGTCGTAGAGTTCGTCGAAATACCATTTGAAAAGCGATATCTTATAGAAAAATGGGAATCCTTTGGCAAGAGTTGCCGGAATGGTGGAGGCCCGCCCATAAAAAGCCCACGCCACGAAGATACCAAAGACCCCGACAGCGATGGAAAGCCCTTTCAATGCGTCCTCCGAAAGGGATCCGGCTGCGGGATTTCCTTTGGGAAGAGGGAGTTCCTGGGCCAGATACTCGAGGACCCCGTAATGCTCCCCCGCCCATCCGGCAACGATCGCCGCAATGGAGAGAAGGACAAGAGGAATCGTCATCGTCAGGGGACTTTCATGAGGATGGACGGCATGGCCGCTTCCCTCTGAATGAAACCGCTCCTTCCCCCAGAAGACCAGGAAGAGAAGACGAAAGCTGTAAAAGGCTGTCAGGACGGCCGTCAGGACGCCGATGAGCCAGAGCATCTGGCCGAAGGGCCCCTGCTGGTAGGCCGTCACCAGGATAAGATCCTTGCTGTAATAACCCGCAAAGGGCGGAATCCCGGACAGGGCGAGGGATCCGATCAGCATCGTGACGAAGGTGAGCCCCACATACTTCCTGAGTCCGCCCATCCGGAAGACATCCTGCTCGCCCGAAAGGGAGTGGATCACCGATCCCGCACCCAGGAAGAGGAGTGCCTTGAAGGCTCCGTGGGTCAGAAGGTGAAAGATGCCGGCGCCATATCCCCCCAGACCGCAGACCATGACCATGTACCCGAGCTGGCTCATCGTGGAATAGGCGATGATCTTCTTGATATCCGGCTGGGTCAGGGCGATCGTGGCCGCGACGATGGCGGTCAGCGCTCCGGTCCATGCCACGACATGGAGGGCCATGGGGGCGGCATTGTAGAGAGGATTCATCCGGGCAATCATGAAGACGCCCGCCGTGACCATCGTGGCCGCATGGATCAGGGCCGAAATGGGGGTCGGACCCTCCATGGCATCCGGGAGCCATGGATGAAGAGGGATCTGCGCGGACTTACCCACCGCCCCGAGAAAGAGGAGGAGGGCGATGAGATCCAGGACGGGAATGTTGACGGACCCATTGAAGGCCGAGGCGATGTTGACCGTCTGATGGAGGTGGGCGGAGACGGCCGGGAAGATATCGGCGAACCGGACCGATCCAAAGACGGTGTAGGTCAGGAAGATTCCAAGAAGGAAGCCGAAATCCCCAACCCGGTTCATGATGAAAGCTTTGTTAGCCGCGAGCCATGACGGCCGGCGCTCGTACCAGTGGACGATCAGGAGGTAGGAGCAAAGACCGACGGCCTCCCAGAAAATGAACATCTCGACGAGATTGTCCGAAAGGACCAGCATGATCATCGAAAATGTAAACAGGGAGATATAGGAGAAGAAGCGATCATACCCCGAGTCCCCGTGCATGTATCCCACCGTGTAAAGGTGGACGAGCATGGCGACGGTTGTAACCATGAAGAGCATGATGGCGGCCAGATGGTCGTACTGGAGGGAGATTCCGATATCGAGATGTCCCGACCGGATCCAGTCATAAACGAAGGTAATCTGCGGAGGGTCGGTGAAACTTTTGAAGAACTCCATTGTGGCGATCGCCCATGATCCGATGACAAGGGGAAGGGCGATGTAATGGCCTTTCCCTTTGAAATACGGCCAGAAGATTCCGACGATCAGAAATCCGACCAGCGGAAGAAGAGGTATAAGCAGAATCGGCATCATGTAATAAAGCTCCCTCGGCAGATCAGAGTTTCAGCAGGTTATAGTCGTCCATGTTCACGGATTCCTTCAGACGGAATAAGGAGATGATGATTCCCAGTCCGATGGCCACTTCCGCCGCGGCCACGGTGATCACGAAGAAGACAAAGATTTGTCCGTCGATCAGATGCAGATAGTCACTGAATGCGACGAAATTGATGTTGACGGCATTCAGCATGATCTCGATGCAAAGGAGAACCACGACGATGTTTCTTCGGATGAGAACGCCCACCAACCCGGTCACAAACATCAGGGCGCTGAGGGTGACATACCACGACAAAGGAACCATTGAATCTCCCTGCTAAACGTTTTCGTCCTTGCGTTATCCCTGGCTGACGCCCCCGCGTCCGCGAGCCATGACGATCGCTCCGACAAGAGCGATCAGCAACACGACAGAGGCCACTTCGAAGGGAAAGAGATACTGGGTATAGAGAACCATCCCGATCGTTTCCGTATTCCCGAGGGTCGGCACACTGGGATGCGGGATGGCGGGAAGCTTGGGATAGAAATGGCTTTTGAGGACGAGATAGCCCATTTCTCCGGCAGCGAGCAAGGTCAGAATGATCGCCCAGGGGGTCTGACGCTGGAGGATGGGACCCCGACCGTGGACGTTCAGGAGCATCACGACAAAAAGGTAGAGGACCAGGATGGCCCCCGCGTAGACGAGGAGCTGAACGCCGGCGAGGAAGGGGGCATCCAGAAGGATGAAGAGCCCTGCCACATGGACAAACATTCCAAGAAGGGCCATCGCGGAGTAGATGGCGATTCTCGAAACGACCACAAGAATGGCGCACACAAGGGCCATGCCGCCAAAATAGATAAACGGTAGCTGCTGAATCAACGTTCAACCTCCCAATGTAATCGGGGGAAAATGATAGCGTCCTTCGTCCTTGCCCGAATCTTCCGCATCCCACATGTTCCGAACCTTGAGATAGGCATCCGAGTCATTTCCCGATCTGTCCCCTAGCGCCAGCATCTGTTCCTTGGAATAGATGAGCCCGTCTCTGGTAAAGGAAGAATGGGCAAATTCCTTCGTCATGGACAGGGCGTTGACAGGACAGGCCACCACGCAATATCCGCAAAAGACGCACCGGGTGAAATCCAGAGTGTATTCCTTGGCGTACCGTCTGTCCGGCACCTCAGGGTGGATGTCGCTGACGACCCTGATCGCCTTGGCGGGACAGATGGCCTCGCAAAGATCGCATCCGACACATCTCTCGACCCCGTTGTCGTATCGGCGATGCACGATGAACCCACGGTACCCGTCTGCAAGGACCAGCTTCTCCTTGGGGTACTGGACCGTTATCTTTCGAAGAAACATGTGCCGGAAGGTCAGCTTGAGACCTTGTCCAATCTCACTAAAAAGAATCGTGTTCAGAAATTTTTTCAACATATCCGACTCCTGCGTTCATACTTCACGTTCAGACAATCCTCCGAGCCATTCGAAACCCGCCTATCGCTCTAGAAAATAGGCGGCGATTCCCGTCACGATGATGTTCGCAAAGGAAACAGGCAACATGATTTTCCAGCCGAATCGCATGAGCTGATCATAGCGCAGTCTCGGTAATGTTGCACGAATCCAGAAAAAGAAGAACAGGAAGAAATAGACCTTCAGAAGGAACCAGATGACGGGAGGAATGAATCCGAGGGACGGGAGGGGGGGATTCCATCCTCCGAGGAAGAGAATCGTCGCGACGGAGGAGACAATGATCATATTGGCGTATTCGGCAAGGTAGTACAGAGAAAAGCGCATGCCGGAGTATTCCGTGAAAAATCCCGCCACGAGTTCCGACTCGGCCTCCGGAAGGTCGAAAGGGGTCCGGTTTGTTTCGGCGATCCCTGAAATGAGGTAGATGACGAAGGCCACGATCTGGGGGAATATGTACCAGTGCCAGAACCCGCCCGACTGGGCATCCTCGATCTTGACGAGCGACATCGACCCCGAAAGGATCAGGACTCCGATCACCGACATTCCGGCGGTCAGTTCATAACTGATGACCTGAGCCGCCGACCTGAGGGCGCCGAGGATCGAGTACTTGCTGTTCGAGGCCCATCCCCCGAGAAGAATGCCATAGGCCCCGATGGAAGAAAGGGCCAGAATGACAAGAATCCCCACATTGACATCCGCAATGTACGGATGGAGGGTCACCCCCTGGAATCCGAAGGAATCGTGGCCAAAGGGAATGACGGAAAAGGCGAGAATGGCCGGAACGAGCGAGATGACCGGAGCAATCCGGAAAATGGCCCGGTTTGCTTCGCTCGGAATGATGTCCTCCTTCGACAGGAGCTTGATTCCATCGGCGAGAGGCTGAAGAAGCCCCCATGGGCCGACCTCCATCGGTCCGAGACGGTCCTGCATGAATCCCAGGACCTTACGTTCAAGGTAAGTCAGATAGGCGATCATGGTCAGAACTACAAAAAGGACTCCCAGCATGACGACCAGGGCCCCGATCAGGTC
>JAKAAM010000007.1 GCA_021802325.1 Nitrospirota bacterium | reverse complement strand
CGACAGTTTTCTAAAGGCGCTGGATATTCGATCTGCCAACGATCGAGAATGGCTTGTCGCAGAGGAAGACCATATTGCCGTCTGGAGAATTCTCAAGCGATATGAACAATGGCATCTATGGTGGGAGAATCAGCCGGTCCCAAAACGAACTTACTCGTCCAAATTTTCCTGGGAAGAAGCGCACAGGTTAAGAGAGGAGGGGCTTTCCCTTGCGGAAATCGCCCGGCGGTTCGGGGTTTCGAAGCAGGCGGTTTTCAAAAAGCTCAAAACGCCGATGGAGGCAATAGAATCTTGATTCTGGATCACGTTTTTTCATCCCTTCCTGAAAAAATCAGGGACGTTGAAAAAGAAACATCAGATGAAGAGGTTCTCATGCATTTGAAATGCGGAAGGTTTGGCTCAGATATTTGGATAGGAGAATTAGCGAATGCAGATTTTGTTCGTTGATGAATCAGGAACACCGCCCCAAAATAATCAGAAGGCTCATAAAACTCCCTTCTTTGTTCTCGGGAGTATCGTCATTCCAGAAGATATTTGGGAAAAATGCGCAAATCAATTGGCCACTATCAAGAAAAATTATTCTGTAGTTGGTGAAATAAAATGGCGTTACTTCGCCCCCAATCCTGGAGGAAAACTTAACTCGCTCAGTCATCTCAATGCCGAAGAAAAAGAACTTCTCCGAACAGATTTATACAAACTTATTTCGAGCTATCGATCCATGCGTCTGATTTGCATCGTTACAAACACTGTCGAAGCGTTCAAACTTGATTATATAAATTCATCGGAAGATATTTACTGGTATAGCTACAAGCAATTAACAGAGCGGTTCCAATACTATCTCCAGGATATGGGACGCGAAGTTGGTCAAAAATTGAACGGAATTGTGGTGTTAGATAATCGTGGACCGGAAGACGACAAGAAAATTCGTGAACTTCACCACAAGTTGCTTACGAAGCCGACACAAAAAACAGCTTTTTACCAAAATCTGCTAGAAGGGCTTTTTATTGCCCCGTCACATCTGAGCGTTGGAATTCAGTTGGCTGACATGGTTGCGGGAGCAGTATTCAGATCCTTTATGACAAAGGATGACCGTTTCATCAACCAAATCGAAGGTTCTTTCCGGCGATCAAGAAAAGGAACAATTGTGGGCTATGGTTTGGTCAAATTCCCGAAGGGAAATTGGTAAAAAAAGGCGCCGTGTCGAGGTTCCCCTCAAACCTGCTAGTATCGACGCAGTCACGGCGTGTCTAAATACTAGAGCAAGTGGTCATCCAGGTCAACTCAGATTTTATTCGCCCTGTTGGGACAAGTAGAATTTTCCAATTTTATAGCAAATGAATTGTCCGCCTTTTCTCTTTCACTTTGGAAATCTGTTCTGGCTGAAGAATCAGTGAAAAGTTCCAACAAGTTGGTCGCTTGGTAGAGGTAGAGTGGAGAGTTCCATTCCGGATTGCTTCTTTTCACAAAGAGGGGAAAGTTGATCAATCTCCAAATACTGCGCAATAGAGAGAGGCATCTGTCGTGAACTGGGAGTGTACCCAAACTTGGGTAGAACGGATGAAACCTCGCATTTAAGAGGAACGTATAGGAGGTTGGATGAACGAGATCACATTTCCCACTTTTGACGATTTGATGAATCCGCTGCTCGAAGCATTGAGGTTACTTGGTGGCTCTGGTTCCATTGAAGAGATCTACGCCAAAACTGCTGAGGTCACCGGGCTATCGGAAAATGTACTCACACAATTGCACGATCCTGACAAGAGCAGCCAAACTGAAGTTGGATACAGACTCGCTTGGGCACGAACATACCTCCGAAAGTACGGACTTCTGGAAAATTCTAGTCGGGGAGTCTGGTCGCTCACAGAAAAGGCGAAGAATCTTGAAACTGTGGATCCTTCAGAGGTTGTTCGATTTGTCCGTGCTATCGATAAACAGGAAGCTCCGAAGAAACGTCCCCCTGACGAAACAGTGAGGGAACTCTCCGAAGAAGAACAATGGAAAGATAAACTTTCTGACATTCTCACTCAAAAACTTACCCCGGACGGCTTCGAACGTCTGGTCCAGCGAATCCTTCGGGAGTCGGGGTTTATCCATGTGGAAGTCACAGGACGTACCGGTGACGGCGGAATAGACGGAAAGGGTATTGCCCGCATTCACGGTTTCATGAGCTTTCATGTTCTCTTTCAATGCAAGCGATACAAGGGTTCGGTTTCGGCCAGTGAAATTCGTGACTTTCGTGGTGCCATGGTAGGACGTGCAGATAAGGGTCTATTCATAACCACTGGTTCCTTTACTCCTGCGGCGGTGAAAGAAGCGACTCGCGATGGTGCACCGCCAATTGATCTCGTTGATGGCGATGTTCTTGGAGAAAAATTGAAAGAGTTGTCTTTGGGTATCAAGACAAAATCCGTGGAACGTGTCAGCGTTGATGAGTCATGGTTCGAGAGTATATGACAATAACTGGTTCCCCTTTATCTTCCCATGCTCTCTTGGAGAGACTTGGTACGGTGTTGGATACCTCTCAGGGCAGCTCCAGTCATGAAAAATGGGGATGGCGTTCGGGTTTTCGGGTTATGTTCCCGATATTTCCGTCATAAGATACTCGCTGTGTGACCGGAAAATAGCACCCATGGCCTCATCTCTGTCAAAGCAATCCAGAGGATCCTCCTGAATCCATCATATACATGCCGCATTTGTGGAATGCGAGAGAAGGTTGATCGATTAAACGACTAGAAGCTCAGGATATGCCGATTAAACCCAGCTATTTCTATCACAGTTTTCCGCGTCCAAGAGTCGGTGAGGAGGAAGATACGATTGGGCGCGGGCTAAAAATCTTGGAATGTTTGACAAAGGTAGGGATCGTCCTAACACCGGAGATCATTGAATGGAACCAGCCACTCTCGGATGGAAACTTTCGCAAGCATCATACTATTCAACAGCGAATTTGTTTTACCGAGATCTCGCCTCGAGAACTACGAGCACATGGAAAGAAATTTGGGCCATTCGCCATCGAGTGGGAAATCAGCAGCCTGCGCCGAATGGGCGCAATTCCAGTATTCTATATCCCACAGAAATTAAATGATAATCCCGGACTAAGCGCCATTGGAATTTCTCTCGTGGTCCAGTTGTCCGATTGCCAGCGCACTATGGACAATCTGCTCTCTCTTAAGAAAGCATCTGAAACGAGCTTCAATTCTGTCACGCTTAAAAACACCAACGAAAATGGGGAAGTCGTTAATAAATATAGTGTTCCGACTGCGATTCTGAAAAATATCATTTCCTTCTTGAGCTATCGGAACGCTCCGTTCGATATGATGCGTAACACGCTCGACGGCGCATCCCGGCTTTTTTATCCGGCGGACAATCTCTCGCACGAGAAGCTACTTGATTACTATCGGCAACGTGAATGGAGATTGGTCAGTTCTGAGAAAGATGGTCAAGCGGTATCCAGAAACTGCAAAGATAATGAAGCAGAACAGATTCGACAAACGAATCCAGCTTTTTGGAATCGTGAAATCTCAGGAGGGCCGTATCAATTCAAGCGTATCGACCAAGCACTCGTATATCCGACATTTGAAGGGCATCATGTTTTAACCACTGCCAGAAGAATTATTGTGCCTTATGCGGCCCTGGAGAAGGCAAAGAAAGTTCTCTCTGACCTTGGACTTAACATCCGTGTAGTACCACACTAATTGATAGCATTCGAATGGGTGGGATTCTGGCAAGAAAAATTGGACCAAGATCTTGGTCCAATTTTGGTCCACTGAGACTGAAACTTTCTGATTCATCATTATTTCTCAGAACACATCAAGTCATTGAATATAAAGACGAATAAAGACAAGTCCCCATCAGAAAAGTGACTATTTTTCGAACTTAAAATCCCTCGACCGAAAGGTCATACCGGTTCGATCCCGGTCTCCGGCACCAACGGCTTCCTAAGAAATCAAAAAATATTTTCGACCCATTTTGCCAACGCCTTGCCAATTTGAATGGATTCCCTTCAGAGAAAATCTATTTCTGAAGGATGAGAAATGGCACATTTTCGAAAAAGATCCGGAGCGTGGGAAGCGACCGTACAAAAAAAAGGGTGTGGCCCGGATCTCACGGACATTCGATACCCGAGGTGATGCCGAGGCCTGGGCCAAGGTCATGGAATCTGAAATGGTTCGTGGCATCTATATTCCCAGAAAAGAAGCCGAAAGCACGACTCTTTCCGAGGCCCTAGACCGATACGAGAAAGAAGTTTCATCCGCCAAGAAGGGGCACCGCCGGGAAAAAACCCGGATTTCCATCTGGAAGAATCACCCCTTGGCAAAAAGGGTTCTGGCAAGCGTTCGTGGAAACGACTTGGCCGCTTATCGGGACGAACGCATAAAGGCCGGCTATTCCGCAAACACGATCCGGCTGGAACTAGCAATCATTTCCCACCTGTTCGAAATTGCCCGGAAGGAATGGGGAATGGAGGGCCTTCACAATCCCGTCAAGGCGATCCGGATGCCATCCCCTCCGGCTGGCCGGGATCGGAGGCTTCAACCGGGAGAACTTGAAAAGCTCCTGGAATCCTCATCCGAAGAAATGAACCAGGTGATCCGATTCGCCCTCGAAACGGCCATGCGCCGGGGAGAACTGGCCGGGATGACCTGGGAGATGGTGTATCTCAAGAAAAGGACAGTGACGCTTCCGGAAACCAAAAACGGCCAGAAGCGAATTGTTCCCCTCTCCTCTGTTGCCTTATCAATCCTCAAGGAACGTCTCGGAACCCGACGACTGGACGGGAAGGTATGGAATATTGGTCCGGATGCAATCTCACAGGACTTCGCCAGGGCCTGCCAGAATGCAGGGATTTCCGGACTTCATTTCCACGATCTCCGGCACAAGGCGACCAGTCGGCTTTTCGAGAAGGGATTTGATACGATGGAGGTCAGAACGATTACCGGCCACAAGACGCTTCAGATGTTGGCACGGTATACGCATTTGAGGGCGGAGGATTTGGTCAAAAGAATGGATGGATGAAAGCGCACCTGACTTGGGTCATTCCTTTCTCTCTTCTCCTGGCTTCATGTGGTGGCGGGGGAAGCTCAAACACCCCTATTTCCTGCACACCTTCTGGAGGGATAACATTCTCCGGAAAAAATTTCTCCTTCAATCTTCCAACAGGTATTGCCATCGATGGAAATAACAACGTTTGGGTCACAAATACAGGTGGAAATACGGTAACAGAACTGCCCGCTTCCAATCCGAATTCTCCTGTCATTTTTCCTCAACATCCTTTCATTTCGATCTTCCAGCGGACATCTCTGTCGATGGAAACAACAATGTCTGGATAACCAACCTCAATAATGCCAGCGTAACAGAGATTCCTTCGGCCTCGCCTAACTCTCCAAAAATTTATTCTTCTTTTGTTTCACCATTTTTCCCTTTAGGAATAGCTGTTGACAATTCAAATAATATTTGGATTGCTAATAAGGGTGATTCTTCCGGAAATGGGAGCTTGACGGAAATCACCACTTCCGGAGGCATCTCTAATAATTCCGGTGGAGCATATGGAATTTATAACCCGACCATGGATGCCGTGGATTCTTCCAATAACATCTGGTTTGCGAATTCATCCCAGGCAAGTATCACAAAGTTTATTCCGAGCAGTCCTTCAACATCACAAACATATTCCACCTCAAACTGTCCGTTGTGCGGTTTCATCAATCCGTTTGGAATCGCCATTGACGGGGCCGGGAATGTCTGGATAACAGACAATACAGCCAATAGCGTCATCGAACTTCCTGTATCCAGCCCTACAAGTCCGAATGTTTACAATGCTTCCAAATACAGTTTCAGTGAACCTTCCGGTATTGCTGTGGATGGGGCAAATAACATCTGGGTTGTCAGCAATAATGGAGGCATCGTGACGGAAATTCCGGCATCGAACCCTAACAGTCCCAATGTCTTTAAATCTTCGGGATCCTGCACAAATATTTCAGGAACCTATGTTGGTATTGCCATTGACGGAACCGGAAATGTTTGGGCTTCGAACGAAACAGACAATAGCGTAACTAAGTTTGTCAAAGCGGGGAGCCCAACTGCGGTGCCTTTAAGATAATTTCAAAATTCCGTCATGAGGCGACAAGCCGATTTTTTGAGATCGGGCTTTTTTTACGTCAGATCCGTCCCGACTCTCTTGGCCGCATCGACCAGGAGCCGTCCGATGACCTGGTTCGCCGTCTCCCCCGTCTTCGCCATGACCGCCTTGAGCGCGATCACGTCCCGGATCGTCAGGTTTTACGTCCGGATCCGGTCTTCCTCGTCGATCTCACCTTTCACGATCTCCGCACCATCCTGTCATCTGTTATCATGCAAACAATTCGTCTTTGCGAGTTTCGATCCCCTCCGAAACCAACTTCCGAACCGTATCGAGCGGAATGAATCGCGCTATTGCGAACGGTTTTATCTTCTCAACCGGTTTGTTTCCAATCATCCCCTTCATCAGGACATCTCCGAAGTTTTTCGACAGATCCTGTCGAGAAAGCTTTGTCCCTTCGTCATTCCCGATGATCCGGCCGTCGAGGTGGCTCTCGCCAAGGGGGAAAGTCTGCTGGATGTCTTTTCCGAAAACTCGGCGACGATTTCGATGACGGAGGCAGCCCGCTGGATCTTCGGGAAATTTCTCGCGCGCTGACTCTCGTACGAACCGCTGGAAACTCAGGTCCTGTCAGGCTTTTTGACAGTTTTTTGCGACATGTCAAATTCGCTGACAATCCTCTGATATTCCGGAATCCCCTTGGATTCCTTTTTTAGGGTTTCCCCTCACATCCGGAGACAATTTCAGGACTCTCTGCCGAAAGCGGGTCGAACACGTCCCACGACGGAATCCCTTTCATCCCGGCATTTTCAAGCACCCTGACCTCTGGAAGAGTAAAGGGGGTGGTCTTTTGCATCATCGACCGCTCTCCCCGCCCTCTTCGGACGGATCCCGATCCCCAATGGCACCCACTTTGTCGACCACGCCAATGTCTCAGGACTGTCCGGGAGCGGAAGCTGGCAAATTTCTTGCGAGAATCAGCGGCGACTCCCTGGTTCAAAACCTCTGCAGAGCCATGCACCCTGTCTTTCCATCCCTTAGGTGGGTTCCCGTTTCAATATCAGGGACGCCCGTTACAGGCCGTTACAGGCACGTGTGTCCATCCTTCAATGTATTGCGGAGCCCCCATGTGGCAGAAAATAGGTCTTCTCTTCAACCTCAAAGCCTATGAGGCCGGGACTGCCACTTCACTGAAGGGGCTCGATCCTGTTCCCGCCGCCCGACTGATCCGGAAGGCCGCCGACCAGGGAAATGCCAGGGCCCAGTACAATCTGGGACTCCTCCACCTCAAGGGAAAAGGCGTCCCTCAGGACCTTTCGCAGGCCGCCCTCTGGTTCGAACGGGCGGCGGATCAGGGTCTCGCGGCGGCCCAATACAATCTGGGACTCATGCTCTTCGAAGGACGGGGACTCCCTCAGTCGCTCTCCCGGGGAGCCTCCCTGATCAAACAGGCCGCCCGACAGGGAATGACCGAGGCCAAGAGCCTCTATGGTACCCTCTACCTGGAGGCGAAGGTCCTTCCTGAGGAAGACATCGATCCCATCGAGTGGATCGAGGAGGCGGCCCATGCGGGAGACAGTGCAGCCCAGTTCAATCTTGGTCTGGCCTGTCTCCATGGACGGAGCCTGCCTAGGGACCCGGAAAGGGCGGTCTTCTGGTTTCGAAAAGCGGCAGAGAAATGCGACAGCCGGGCCCAGTATTATCTGGGGATTCTGCTCATGGAAGAAGGCCACTCCTTCTTCCAGCCGGAAGAGGGTCGCGACTGGCTGATGCGGGCGGCGGAATCGGAGGATCCGGAGGCTCAGTTCAACATCGGGCTCCTCTATTACGAAGGACGGATCGTCGAGCAAAGCACGGTCCAGGCCTCCCTCTGGTTCCAGCAGGCCGCCGAAAAGAATCATGTCCGGGCCCAGGCCCTTCTGGGGGTGCTTCTTCTCGAGGGACGGGGGATTCCCCAACAGGAAGAGCAGGGAATCGAATGGATCCGGAAAGCCGCGCTCTCCGGAGACCCTGAAGCCCAGCATGTTTTGGGCATGCTTCATCTCGAAGGACGCCTTCTTCCCCAGAACAACTCCCTC
The DNA here is from genome assembly GCA_021802325.1 of Nitrospirota bacterium. The sequence goes on along the minus strand of JAKAAM010000007.1, from coordinate 24,705 downwards.
GCCTTCTACTGGTTTACCAAGGCCGCCACCCAGGGGCTCCCCGAAGCGGAATACCAGGTGGGCGTCTTTCACCAGAAAGGGATCCTCACGGGCACGAGCGAACCGGCCAAGGCCCTTCAGTGGTTCGAAAGGGCGGGAGAGCAAGGACTGCTGGAAACACTCGAGACCCTGGGAGAAATCTATCAGGAAGGGATCCACGTCACCCCGAACATGGGGGAGGCCATCAAGTGGTTCAATCGCGCGGCGGAGGCCGGCGATCGCGAAGCCCAGTACCGACTGGGTCTGTTGACCCTGGAGGGCCAGTATCTTCCGGGCGATCCCGAGAAGGCGGCCCGGCTCTTCAAGGCCGCGCTCGACCAGGGCCATCCGGAGGCCGCTTACCGGCTGGCTCTCATGGAGGAGGCCGGATCGCTCGGTCCTCCTGATGAAAGACGTGCCGCCCAGCTATTCCAAATGGCGGCCGAGCGGGGGGAGGTCCCCGGAGCGATGCTCCGTCTCGGCCAGTACCTCGAGGAGGGACGCGGGGGGCTGGATCGCGACGAAGCCGCCGGAGAAGACTGGATCCGCCGTGCGGCGGAAAAGGGTCTTCCCGAGGCCTGGCTGGAGTGGGGCATACGCCTGGAGGAAGGACGGGGAGGCCGGGTGACCGACCCGGTTTCCGCCGTCATCTATTTCAGGATGGCGGCCCTGGCCAATATCCCCATGGCCCAGTTCCGCCTCGCAAAGGCTCTGGAAAAAAATCCCGAGAATCCACCGGGGATCGACGAAGAGCTGGCTTACTGGTACCGGAAGGCAGCGGAGGGCGGCGTCCCCCAGGCCATGCTCCAGATGGCCCTCTATTCCATCGAAGGACGGGGGGGAGTTCCGGTCAATGACGAGGAAGCCCTGCGATGGCTCGCCGAGGCCGCCCGCATGGATCTTCCGGAAGCGCATCTCGCCCTGGCTTTCTTCCACAGGGAGGGACGGGGAGGGCTTCCCCGGGATGAGGAGATGGCCCGGAATTCCCTTGAACGGGCCGCCAAGAGGGACCTTCCGGAAGCGCAGCTTCTCCTGGCCACCTGGGAGCTTGAAAAGGGCCACAGGGAGAAGGCCAGGGACTGGTTCCGAATCGCGGCCGAAAAAGGAGAGCTCCGGGCCCAGCTCGCGCTGGGCCGCCTTCTCCTGGAAGATGGGGAGCGCGCCGCCGGGATCGACTGGATTCGCAAATCCGCTGAAAGCAACATCCCCGAAGCGCTGGAGGCCCTTTCGGAACTCGCGTTGCGAGGGGACATCACGGCCGATCGGGAGCAGGTGATCGAATGGCTCAGAAAGGCCGCCGGAGCCGGAATGCCGCTGGCCCAGTTCGAACTTGGGAAAATCCTCCTTGAGGAAAAAGACAACCCCGTTTTTCGGGAAGAGGCCGTCGGGTGGATTGAAAAAGCCGCCGAATCCGGAATTGCCGACGCCCAGTTCCGGGCGGCCGTCCTCCGTTGCCTGAGCCATGGAGAGGCCGGAGACGAGCAGGCCCTGCAGTGGTTCCGTCTGGCGGCCATGGGGGAGCAGGTCGAGGCCCAATACGAAATCGGGCGGCGTCTTCTGGAGAGGGAGTCGCCGGACGAGCGGCGGGAGGGCCTGGAATGGATGAGAAAAGCCTCGGAGGCCGGCCACCCCCAGGCTCAATTTCTTCTTTCCCTCCGCCTTGTCGACCTCCCGGAATTCCGGGAGGAAGGCCTCCACTGGCTCAGAAAAGCCTCCGAGGCCGGATTCCGGGAGGCCCAGGCCCTTCTGGGACGACTCTTTCTCGAAGGCGAAGGAGTTCACGCGGATCGCCTCCAGGGCCATGAATGGACCCGCAAGGCCGCGGAAAACGGAGATCCGGAGGCCCAGCTGAGACTGGGCCTCCTCTATCAGGCCGATCCCTCCTTCGGCGCCCAGGAAGAGGCCATGACCTGGATCCAGAGGGCGGCCGAGCAAGGAATCACCGACGCCCAGCTCCGTCTGGGGCTTTCTCTTCTCGACGGCCAGGGCCCAGGGAGCGATTTTGAGTCGGGCCTCCGATGGCTCCGCCTGGCGGCAGAAAAAGGGAATCCCCTGGCCGCATTCCGTCTCGGGCTTGTCTTTGAAGAAGGGAATCGGGTGGATCCCGATCTGTCTGCGGCCATAGGATTTTACCGAAAAGCCGCCGAACAGGGATACGTCGGGGCCCAGTCCCGCCTCGGCATCCTTCTGACCGATGGGGGAACCGGAGGCCTTGAGGAGGAAGGATTCCTCTGGACCGAGAAGGCGGCGCATGCCGGCTCCCCCGAAGCCCAGCTTCACCTGGGACGCCTTTTCCTCGAAGGAAAGGGGACCCCCCGCAATGAACAGGAGAGCACAATCTGGATCCGAAGAGCGGCTGAGCAGGGATTGTCCGAAGCGCAGGGGCGCCTCGGAACAATGTTCCGCACAGGTCGGGGAGGCCTTTCCGCCAACCCCGTGGAGGCCGCATTCTGGTTTCGGAAAGCGGCCGAGCAGGACGATGCCGAGGCCCAGTACAATCTTGGGATGATGACCCTTGAAGGACAGGGAATCCCGCAGGACCCGTCCGAAGCCGCCCTGTGGATCGCGATGGCCGCCGAGACGGGGCATCCCCAGGCTCAATATATTCTGGGCGTCCTCTATCGAAGCGGACGGGGCGTTCCGCAAGATCCGGGCCAGGCCCTCCAGTGGTTCAGAAAGGCCGCCAATCAAAGGGTCGTTCAGGCCAAGGACGCTCTCAGGGAGCTCCAGGACACTCTCCCCCGCTGAAGGCGAATGCATCGATTTTGTGCTATTTCTTGAGAACCTCCGGATCTGCCCTCCCACGACCGGAGCCCTGCTGTCCCCCACCCTTTCAAAATTGCCTTTTCTTCCAATAGGGCTATAATTGAACTGTCGTTGGAGGGAGTTTCTCTTCCGTCGACAAGAATGATCGAGAGTGGACAACAGAACCTTTTCAGGGGGAGTCCCACATGAAGATCCTGAAGGCTTCCTTGGGTGTAGTTGCTGTTCTGGCCTTTGCATCTCCGTCAGGGGCGACTGAGATCAAGGCGCTGATCAACGAGCAGGGATGTTTCGCCTGCCATTCTCTGGACCAGAAGATGGTTGGCCCTTCATTCAAAATGGTGGCGGACCGCTATCGTGGCCAGAAGGATGCCGCTGACATGCTGGCGAAGAAGATCATCTCGGGCGGAAATGGTCATTGGGACAAGATAACGGGAGGGATCATGATGCCGCCCCACCCGGGAATGTCCATGGAACAGGCCAAAAAAGTGGCGGATTGGGTTCTGGCCACAAAGTAAGGCTCCCTTACTCCGAAAACCAATGCTGCAGGTTTCGGCCAAGACCTTTAAGGTCTTGGCTTTTTTCATAATCCGGCTCAAATCCATCAAAGGAGTTCTCATGCTCAGAAAAACCTCCCTTCTTCTTTCCATCGCGGCGTTGGCCGCGACCCTTTCCTTCCCCGCCTTTTCCATGGCGGACAATCTCCCCCCCTTGACCGGCGAAAAGACCGCCAAGAAGTTCGACGAATTCCGGAAGAAAGCCGGGACCGATTTTCTTCTTCCCCAGGTCTTCAAGAACCACCCCGGGGTCACCTTCATGCTCTCCCATGCCAAGGATCTCGGACTGAGCGACAAACAGGTAAAAAAACTCAAGGTGATCCGCCGCCACATGCTCGACCGCTCTCTGGCCCAAATGAAAAAGATCGAATCTCTCCGGGCCTCCTATCTGAAGATGGCCTCCACGGCCCATCCCTCTGCCTCCAAGATCCACAAGGATCTTCATGGCATTGCCTGGCTCATGGCCCAGGCGACGGCGGATCATCTTGCGGGCCATCTTGCCGCAGCGAATGTGCTCTCAAAATCCCAGCAGAACAAACTCTCCACCCTCAAATAGCATCTCCGGGGCCGGCAACGGCCCCTTCCTCCGTTCCTTGCGCCCTTCTTTCCGGATCCCGAAACAAGCCCCGTTCATTTTCCCAAAAGCCCAGACATCATCGCCCGTCAATGCCGTCCCTCGCCTCCCCCGGAGGAATCCCTGATTTCCCTTGACTTTCAGAATCGACGAGTCGATAATAAATATTCGATATACGTCGGGCATCATGGAATGTGTATCGCGTCGCAAGCATGCGCCGAATTCGCCGGAACTCATTGAATTGACCCTGCCAGATGGACCTAACGTCCGACCGCGTGTTCAAGTCTCTGCAAATATTCCCGGCACTCTGTTGACAAGGACAGGTTCCTTCGGCGTCCGATATCCGATTCCGCTCCATTGCGGCTCGGACGCGCCGCGGTGCCAAATGGCTCCACGCCTCCGATCGGACTTTTCTTGTCCCCGAATCGATTCCCGCCGTCACCAATCATGTTAGGCTATCCTTTAGGAGCAACAATGTCTTTTGAGTCCCTCGGCCTCAATCCGGATCTTCTGCGCGCGCTTTCAGACCTCAATCACAATTCCCCCACCCCGATCCAGAAACAGACCATCCCTCCGATCATCGAAGGGCGGGATGTCCTGGGCGTCGCACAGACAGGATCCGGAAAAACAGGAGGATTCCTTCTTCCCTCCCTCCACAGGAACAAGCGCGCCCAGGGAGACCGGGTTCGCCATCAGATTCTTGTCCTCTCCCCCACACGCGAACTGGCCGGACAGATTGAACGGTCGGCCCGCGAGTACGGGAAGTATCTCCGGAGCCGAACGGTTCTTCTTGTCGGAGGAACAGACATGCGCCGCCAGATGGACAATCTGAGACGCCCCTGGGATCTGGCCATCGCCACCCCCGGCCGTCTGATCGACCATATGCAGCGGGGCACGATCTCCCTCTCGCATGTCCACACCATCGTTCTCGACGAAGCCGACCGCATGCTCGACATGGGCTTCCTCCCCGATGTCGAAACCGTTCTCAAGGCTCTTCCGGCCGACCGGCAGACCCTCCTCTTCACCGCCACACTTCCGACCCGGATCCAGAATCTGACAAAAACCTATCAGAAAGACCCTGTCCTGATCCGGCTCGAGACCTCAGGAGCCCCCCCTGTCTCCATCGACCAGGAGGTTGTCTCCATCGGCCATGGATCCCAGAAGTGGGGGCTTCTCAAAACCATCCTCACCGAACCCCAGACCACGGAAGGTCAGACATTGATCTTCACCCGGACCAAGAGGGGTGCGGAAGAGCTGTCGGATTCCCTTCTGAGGGAGGGGTTCCCGAGCGACGCCCTCCATGGAGACAAGAGCCAGTCCCAGCGCAATCGGGTCCTTTCCCGCTTCCGCGCCGGTCAGACCCGGATCCTGGTCGCGACCGATGTCGCGGCCCGGGGTCTCGACATCGACACGGTGACCTGCGTCGTCAACTATGATCTTCCCCAGTCCCCCGAAGACTACGTCCACAGAATTGGACGGACGGGACGAGCCGGTCGGTCCGGTCGGGCCATCTCCTTTTGCCACCCGGCCGACAGACCCCTTCTCCGGGACATCGAGCGCCTCCTTGGCAACGCGGTTCCGATCTCTCCCCTTTCTCCTCCCCCTTCCTCCTCGTCAAACCGGCCCTTCAGGAGCTCCGGCCCACGGTCCGGCCAGCGGTCCGACCGGCCATACCGGACCGAAGACCGCAGAGGGGATTCCCGTCCCTCCTTCCGGTCGGGCAACCGATCCGAATCGACGGGTGACGGAGGGTCTGACTGGAAGCGGGATCGTCCTTCCTCCGGAGTCCGGAAACCCTACGGCTCGGCCGCCCCGCGTCCCTTCCGGACCGCTCCCCGGCCGGCATCGAACCAGGATTCCTAGGGCCCGACCCTGCCATGGATTCCCTTCTCATCGGAATCACGACCGATTTCGCCCCTGCGGAACCCGGTCGTGATCCCCGCTTTTTCCTGAAATCCTCCTATGTCTCCTACTTTCAGGAGGGTGGCGCCCGCGTCGTTCTTCTCCCTTTTTCTTCCTCTTCCTTTCAGCAAGACTGGAGTTTTTTAGACGGCATCGTCCTGTCCGGCTCCGGACCGGATATTCCTCCAGGGTTCTACAAAGAAGAGAAAACCTTTCTTCCGGGACACTGGATGCCGGAGGAGAGAGTGGCCTTCGAATTCTCCCTGATTTCCCTGTCGGAACGGGAGGGAATCCCGCTCTTCGGGATCTGCGGGGGATTCCAGACCATGAACGTCTTTCGGGGGGGATCGCTCATTCAGGATCTTCCTTCGATGTTCCCGGAAGGGCTCGTCCATCAGGATTCGGATCATGAGGTGTCCCTGGGAGAGGGATGGAGGGATCTGGGAGTGGGAAACGGGAATGCGAATGGGCAAACCCGGGTCAACAGTTTTCACCACCAGGGGATCAAACGGCTGGGAGAGCGGCTGAAGGTCGAGGCGACCTCCGGAGATAGCCTGATCGAGGGCTTCCGGGACCCCGACCACCCTTTTTTCGTGGGGGTTCAGTGGCACCCGGAACGGATGCCCTCCGGGGACCTCTTCAGCCAGCGGCTTCGGAATGCCTTCCTCGACGCCTCCCGGGTCTTCAGGAACCGTCGGAAATAATCAGCCTCGCCCTGGAAGGGGAGGGGGCCCCTGATCCTTCCCCCGTCGGGACCGGGGGCGCCTCCTGAGAGGAGTCGGCCCCTCTTTCTCGACCCTTCGCATCGCTCCCCGCCTCCATCGTGCGATGGTGGCCGGGGTTATTTTCAGGACGGCATCCGGGTCGAAAAGACGCCGTTCCCGAATTCTCCCGTTCCGGATCGACTCGATGCGGAGAACGACCGGAATCCGGCCGCCCTCCACCCACTCTTCAAATTCCGAAGGGCGAAGGCCCAGCTCCCGTCTGACCTCAATGTCGCTCCAGAGAGAGCGCACCCATTCATGAAAATCTCTCTCCCTTTGACGTTCCCTTTCGGCTTCCAGGCGGATTCTTTTCTTTTCTTCCCTCAGGAATGCCCGGGATTTTCTGAAGCTCTCCAGAATCTCCTTCCGGGAAAGCCGATCTCCATGATCCTTCATCATCCGTTCCACGCCGAGCGCGATAGGACGGTCCAGATTGCCTGATGTTCGAAGCTTTTCCGGAGGAAGGCCGGAGAGGGCCATCGCAAAGAGCCGCCACGGATCTCGGGTGAGGAGGGTAAATCGAATGACCGGATCGGACTCGCCCCCCACTTTGTCGTACAGAAGGGCGGAGAGGGCCTCCTTGAGTTTCTCCAGAGCTTGGGGAGAGGAAATCCCGACGATATCTCCCGAGAGCCTTCCGGCAAGGGCCTTCAGATCGTCCTCGGTCAGTCGCCCGGAGTCGATTCCCAGAAGGACGATGTCCCGGCCCACAGATGTGGCCTTGAGCGCCCCATAAACCGTCTCAAGAAGTGCGGCATCGGTGGGAGCGCTGTAGATCCACTCATCGATCTGATGGAGGGAGGGAAGAGGAAGATCACGACTTTCAAAGGCCTGGAGAATCCAGGCCCTATCGCGACCGACAGTGGGCCCGCCGGATATCATCGCCCCCTCCACCGGCGCGCATTCATGCCCATCCATTCCTCCCGACGTTCGATGGCGCGGATCGCGGGGGCCCATCCTTCGCGAACCTTCCTGTCAACGGTGTCGAAGACCTTCAATGCGGCCTCCCTGTTCCGCAGGACGAGAAGCCCGTCGCAGCCAGCCTCAAGGGCCGACAGGGCGGCATTGCCGACCCCTTCTCTGGCCACCGCCTCCATCAGGAGATCGTCAGACAGAACCAGCCCCCGGTATCCGAGACGATCCCTGAGAAGACCGGAAATAATCGCCTCGGAAAGAGTGGCCGGATGGATTTCGTCCCAGGCCGGATAGACGACATGGGCCGTCATGATCATGGGAATCCCTGCTGCGATCGCCGCACGGAAAGGAAGCAGCTCCCTGTTCTCGAGCACCTCTTCGGAGGCCCTGACAGTCGGAAGGGCCAGATGGGAGTCGAGATCGGTATCGCCATGGCCAGGGAAATGCTTTCCACAGGGAGTGATTCCCTCGTCTTCGAGTCCTTCGGCAAAGGCCAGGGCTAGGCGGCCCGCCGCAAGGGGATCGGAGGAAAAGGCCCGATCCCCGATGATGGGGTTGGAAGGGTTGGAATCGACATCCAGGACAGGAGCGAAATCCACGTCGAACCCCAGCTCCCGGAGGGCGCGGCCGAGCTCCCGTCCCGCCTCCCTGATCCGGACCGGGTCACCAGTCTCTCCCAGGGTCCGCATCGGCGGAAGTGCCGGAACCCCCTCCCGAAGCCGGGCCACCCTCCCCCCTTCCTGATCGACCGCAATGAGAACCTGTCCGCTGGGACAGCTTTCCCGGATCGTGCGGTTGAGCTCCCGGACCTGATCGGGAGAGTGGACATTTTCCCGGAATATCACCACGCCTGCCGGATCGATCGCTTCAAGGAATCTCCGGTCATCCGCCTCAAGCTTCGGCCCTGGAACGCTGACCCACAGAAGGGATCCTGACTTCACCCTCCCCATGCGCCCTCCAGTCCAAGGCACAGCTCATGGAAGGCTCTGAATCGATGAGAGATCCTGTTCTTTTCCGAGGACGCCATGATCCCGAAGCTCGCCCGATATCCGTCGGGGACAAAAAGGGGATCGTATCCGAATCCGCCATCCCCCATGGCCCCGTTGGCGATGCGGCCCGAAACCCGGCCCGCGGAGGCCGCCCGAAGAGCTCCGGTGGAGATGTCGATCGCCACCAGGACGCACACGAAGAAGGCCCGGCGATCGGTCCCGGACAGGCCCTTCATATTCTTGAGGAGGAGCTCCCGATTCTCAAGATCGGTCGCCTCTTCTCCGGCATACCGGGCCGAGCGGACGCCTGGCGCTCCGGAAAGGGCCGGAACCACCAGCCCCGAATCGTCGGCGAATAGAAGTCCCTTTTTCTTTCCCCTGAGGGCCCGGGAGAAGGTCTCGGCCTTCAGAAAGGCATTGGCAAAAAAGGAATCTCCTGTCTCGTTGATCTCGGGTGGTGGCGATTCCCGGGAGAAGGCGGCCACAATCCGGACCCCGGGAGGGGCCAATTCCAGAAACTCCTCTACCTTGTGGGGATTCCCGGTTCCGAGGAGGAGATCCAGCCCCTTCTCCTCAGCCATTCCCGATTCTCCCGGTGGACGCATCTCTGCAAAAGACAGGGCGAAGAATCCCGTCGGCTCCCTCGACTTCGTGAACGGGGAAGTCCGCGAGGAAACCGGCCGCCTTGGCATGGCCTCCCCCCCCGTAGCGGGAGGCGATCTTCGAAAGATCGGGCCCTCCCTCGGACGCCCGGAGGCTGTAGGAAACGCGTCCATCCTTGCGGATGGACCAGATCACGACAAAGGGGGTATCCGATTTCATCGCCCCCCCGATTTCCGAGGTCAGGACTGGAGAATTGACAAAAAAAGCCCGCTCTCCCGACGAGAAGCGCCCCCAGACCCCCGTCTCCCGGATGGCCGTTTTCAGGAGCATCGACTGGTAGCGAAGAATGGAGCGTCCTTCGACAGCGAGGGGGTTTTCTTCGGAGACGGATCCATACCCGAGAGTTCGGCAAAGTCTGTCCCAGACCTCGAAGTCAAAGGCATAGGAGGCCATGGCCGTCGTCACCTCAAGCGAAAGCGGGAGATTCCATCGCCAAAGATCCCGGTCCTCCACATATCGGATCAGGTTGGGGACCGGTTCTCCCGGAAAGAAGCGCTGCCAGGCGATCATGGCTCCCGACCGGCTCATGTCGAAAACAATATCGGGATCTCCCGGATAAAGGGGCGCGATTTTTTCCATGGCGCTCTTGTGGTGGTCGAGAAGGACCAAATGGTGGGCCTTGGAACGAAGACGGGACAGAAATTCGGGATCGAAGGAGAGGTCGAGAATGAAGACGTCATGGCCCGCGGGAATCTCCGGGAGGGGATCCCCGTAATTGTAGGGGGCGAACGAAAGGGGACGATGGCCGGAAAAACGCCTCCAGGCGGCCCAGGCGGCTCCGAACCCGTCGGAGCAGTTACGATGGTAGAAGACCGTGACGGGGGTTTGGTCTGACGTTGCGAGATCGATGGTGGCGGAACTCATATGATCCTATTCTCCCTGCCGTACCCGATCCCTGACATATCAGAGGGATCAGGAGGGCCGATGGACTGAACGTTCGAGCAAACTTCCGAGGCGTTCCCACTCGGCGGTTCTGTCCGACAGTTTTTTTCTGGCGACGGAGAGTTTCGAAGAGGCCCGGCGTGCCTCCGCCCCGGAGCCGGAGGCAGCCTGGGACAAGCGCTCGACCTCTTCCTCGAGCTCCAGAACCTCCTTTTCCACCCAGGAAAGCCGTTTTTCGACCATTCCTGGGTCCTCCCCTTCCTTTTCCCGCCCCTCTCCCTCCGATGGGGATGGGGTTTTCGCCGACCCCTGCGGGACGGGGGATGACACGTTCAGGACACCATCTCTCTTGGCGCGGTATGTCTCGAAACGGTGGTTCATGAAGAGCCGGATCGATCCGGGAAGCACTTCGATGATGTCGGTGGCGATCTTTTCGATGACATAACGGTCGTGAGTGATGAACACAAGCGTCCCGCGGTAGGCCTCCAGGGCGCTGACAAGGGCCTCCCGGGAAGGGAGGTCGAGATGGTTGGTCGGCTCGTCGAGCAGGAGAAGATTGGCCGGGGCAAGAAGGAGACGGGCCAGGGCCAGACGGCTCTTTTCTCCCCCAGACAGGACCCCCACCTTTTTGAAGACCTCCTCCTGACGGAAGAGAAAGGCTCCGAGCAAGCCCCTGATGCGCGTCTGGGACTCGGAGTCGGGAGCCACCGACTCCATGCTGGCCAGAACGGTGTGGGAAGGGTCGAGGATTTCGAGCTGGTGCTGGGAATAATAGGCGGTCGTCACCCCCGTCCCCGTCCGGTAGCTTCCCGCATCGGGAACGACCGCTCCGGCCATGATCTTGAGAAGGGTGGACTTCCCGGCCCCGTTTGGACCGATCAGGGCCACCTTCATCCCCCGGCGGAGAACCCAGTCGAAGGGATGGACGATCGTGCGTCCATCGTAAGATTTTTCTATTTCGGAAAACGTGGCGACGATTTCGCCGGAGCGAATCGGGGCAGGAAAGGTGAAGCGGACGGTCTTTTCCGTGGCGTCCTTTTCCAGACGCTCAACTTTCTCGAGGGCCTTGATCCGGCTCTGGACCTGGGTGGCTTTCGAAGCCTTGGATCGGAACCGGTCGATGAACTCCTGGGTTTTTGCGATTTCTTCTTCCTGCCTGGCGATGGCCGCGTCCATGGCCAAGGCCCGCCGTTCCTTTTCGGCAAGATAAGCGTCGTAGTTGCCCGTGAAGACGGTCGCTTTTCCACCGGAAAGCTCGACGACCCCCCCCACAACGCCGTTCATGAAGGAGCGGTCATGGGAGATGAGGAGAACCGCTCCCGGAAAGTCCAGGAGGAAGGATTCCAGCCATTCGATCGAGGGAATGTCGAGATGGTTGGTCGGCTCGTCCAGAAGCAGGAGGTCGGGATTGGTGACCAGGGTCCGGGCCAGTGCCACGCGCATCCGCCACCCTCCCGAGAGGTCCGAGACGCGGGCATCCATCCGGGCCTGGTCGAAACCGAGCCCGGCCAGCACCTTTCTTGCCGTCGTCTCCTGCTCGAACCCTCCGAGGAGGCCGAAACGCGCCTGGACCTCTCCATATCGGTCCAGGACACCGGCATCCCCCGCTTCCAGCTTCTTCTCGAGGAGTCGCATCTCTTCTTCAAGACGCATGAGCTCGGCGTCCCCGCTCATGACACAGCCGACGGCGGTCATGTCCCCCTCGATGTGAACCTCCTGGGGGAGATAGCCGACCCGGTAGCCGGGAGGCATGCTCACCGCGCCGTCGTCGGGCTCAAGAACCCCGGCCAGAATTTTCATCAGGGATGATTTTCCCGCGCCGTTCGGACCCACGAGGGCCATTCGCTCCCGCAGGGAAATCCGGAGGGAAAGGTCGGAAAAAAGTGTTTTTGTCGGATAATGCTTGGAGATGCCTGAAAGGGTAATCATGACTTTTCCGGGATGGCCACGACAGATTCGTCCGGCCTCCGCTTCAGGAGATTCCTGAAATCGGGACGGGGCATTTATAGATCCTCATATTGTTCACGTCGGGTGTCCGCCGGGCCTTTCGCGGAATGAGCGGTGCGGCATGGGCTTACGGAGGAGAATTCGTACATCTGATCAAATCATACCGGACTTGCAGACCGAGAACAAGCCCCCGGGAGTTCTTCAGAGGGAAATCCGGGCAGAAACGCCTTCGCCCCAGGGATTGTGATCTCCCCTTTCCTCCCCTTGGGCATTTTTGGCGAGAACCGCCTCGGGCGGACGGCGTCCTTGCTCCAGTCGGTACCGGGGGAGTGCCGGTTCGATTGTCCGGGCATAATCGTCGATTCCCCCGTCCAGATTCCTGACTTTTTCGAAGCCGTTTTGCATCAGCAGATAGCAGGCCAAAAGCGATCGAATCCCCGTGTGGCAATAAATGACGAGGTCTCTGTCGGACGGAATCTTGTCGAGGTTTTCAGGCAGACGGGAGAGAGGAATGTTGAGGGCTCCGGGAAAGCGGACGTACCTGTATTCCCATTCCTCGCGGACATCAAGGAGAACCGGGAGAGAATCCTCTCCCTCCTTTCCGGAGCATCCGGAAAGGATCTCCCTCATCTCCCTGCAGGAAAGCCTAACATCCCCGCGGCCCAGAAGACGCTCGAACTCCCGGGCCCGATTCTTCTGCTCCTCAACCGATGGAGACGATCCTTTTCTGGAGGTCGACAATTTCCGAGATTCCCTTCCATGCCAGATCCAGGAGACGATCCATGTCCTTGCGAGAAAAGGAACGATGCTCGGCCGTTCCCTGCACCTCGACCAGTTCGCCTCGACCGGTCATCACCACATTCATGTCCACATCCGCCGTCGAATCTTCGGTATAGCAGAGATCCAGACAGGGTTCCCCCTCCACGAGACCCACTGATACTGCCGCAAGATAATCCTTCAGGGGAAGACTGGTCAGGACTCCTGCTTTCTTCAGATTGGAGAAAGCGAGCGCCAGCGCCACAAAGGCCCCACCGATCGACGCGCACCGTGTTCCGCCGTCGGCCTGGATCACGTCGCAGTCGACCGTTGCGGTCCGGACGCCCATTCCTTCAAAGTCCACGACCGACCGAAGACTCCGGCCGATCAGACGCTGGATCTCCTGAGTGCGGCCGCTCTGCTTTCCGCGGGCCGCCTCCCGGGGAGAACGCTCGTGGGTCGAACGGGGCAACATCCCATATTCGGCCGTCACCCATCCACGCCCCTGATCCTTGAGAAAGGGGGGAACCTTCTCCTCCATGCTCACCGTGGCCAGCACATGCGTGAATCCCATCCTGACGAGCGCCGACCCTTCGGCATACCGGTTCGGCGATGGGTCGATGGCGAGGTCTCTCAGCTGATCCGGCATTCTTCCGTCATGTCTCACGAAGACCTCCTCACTTTTCAACCATCGGGAGCTCACCTGAAATCGTGACCTCCCGGACATTTTCGATCGTCCTTCCCAGAAGATGCTGGCCGACACGCCGGAATCTCTGACTGCCGTCCGTCACGAGGAATGAAACATGGCCTCGGCCGTTTCCCGGTTTTCCCTCGACACCGATCCACTCCGATCTCGCCAGTTCAAAGCCGGGATCGATGAAGGTGATCTCCGGAAAGATCCGGGCCAGAAGGGGAAGAAGGGGGGGATAGTGGGTGCATCCCAGAATGACGGTGTCCACACCCGAATCGCGGCTGTCCAGGAAGACCGACAGATATTCCCGGGCGATCCGTTCGGGAATATCGCCGTCGATCCATCCCTCTTCGACCATGGGGGCAAAGAGGGGACAGGCAATGCCCAATGCTTCGGCATCCCGACCCGACAGGCGTCGCAGGATGGAGGGATAGGCTCCGCTCTGGATGGTCCCCTCCGTTCCGAGAACCCCGATACGGCCCGTTTTTGTTTTCGAAAGTGCCGCCAGGGCCCCTGATTCAACCATTCCGACGACCCTCACCGGATCGCAGAACGCGACCAGGTCGTCCAAAGCCTGACTGGACACGGTGAAACAGGCGGCGACGAGGGTTCTGGGGCGAAAGGCCATCAGGGAGGCGGCGTCCTCGATTGCAAATCTCCGGATAGTCTCCCGGGACTTCGACCCGTAAGGGAAACGGGCCATATCTCCAAGGTAAACAAAATCCTGCCGGGGGAAAAAATCGAGAAAATGCCGAAGGACGGACAACCCCCCCATTCCGGAATCGAACAGGGCGAATTCGGGCGAAATACTGGTCGTGTCCTCTATCAGATCGGACAAAAATAACCCCTTTATTTCGGACTTTCAAGATTCAAGATGCATTCACTGCGAAATTATCGCACAAAATCCAATCTAAAGCCAAAAAAAAGGGGGACACATGGTCCCCCTTCAATCCTCTGCGGATTTCCGGTCCCTTCAAAAAGGGATCTTTTACGGGCTCAGGCCCGGATCGAACATGCCATCCCAGCCATCATTCGACGTTGATTTCGACGGCAAGGGGTTTCGCCTCCGCCAGCTTTTCGATCCGGACTGTCAGAACCCCGTCTTTCATGTTGGCGGAGATCTTCTTCGGGTCGGCATCATCAGGAAGGGTGAAGGAGCGCAGGAAAGCCCCATATTCCCGTTCCACACGATGATATCGAACCCCTGTCTTTTCAATGTTCCGGTTTCTTTCACCGGAAATGGTCAGAACCCCGTTTTCGATGACCACTTTGACTGCTTCCTTCTGAACTTCTGGAAGTTCAGCCTTTACGAGATACGCTCCTTCCTCTTCGGAAATATCCACGCTCGGAGCCCACTCGACCGTCTTCCTTGCCTGCCTCTCCTCGATTCGGGCCTCCGGATTCCGAAGCACAAAAGGGGTAAAACGGCGTGCAAGATCATCAAACTCCTTAACAGGGTCCCATCGTAGAAGACTGGCCATGGCTTTCTCCTTTTTAGAGGCCGGACGAAATCCCGGCGATTGTTTTTGTCCTTGATGTTTCATGGGCTGTGGTTCCTTTCAATTCAAAATATATCGTCATTTTTTTGTCTGTCAAGGAAACCCCGACCAGGCGACCCATCGCACTCCGGCCTCCCCCGCGCGCTCTGTCAGATCAATGATCTCTCCGGGCGACAGGTTTTCCAGCTGATAGGGCCCGAAGGACGTCCGGATCAGGTGGAGGACCCGGTAGCCGTACCAGGCGAGGAAATTCCGGATTTCCCTGTTCTTTCCTTCCGCAAGGCGGACATGGATCCATTCCGAACGGAGCGATTTTCGTTCGGGAAAGACCTCGATCCGTCCATAACCAGGAGCCTCTCCCCCCCGCCCTTCGAAGAAAAGAGTCCTCTCCGACTCTTTCAAAAAGGGCGATATCTGAACCCTGTAGGTCCGGAGTGTTTGAGAAGACGGGTCAAGAAAATCGCTGAAAAGTTCCGGAAAGTTCGTGAGGAGGATCAACCCCGCCGAGGCCTGGTCCAGCCGTCCGAGAGGCCTGATCGATCCGAAACCGGCATTAATCCAGGGACGTAAGGCGGGAAGATCTCCGATGACCGGCCGCCCCCCCGGATCGGTTCGCGTCACGAGGACTCCCCGGGGTTTGTTGAGCCCCAGGAGCAGCGGCTGGGGGGGAACAAGCCGGATCCCGTCGAGACAGAACGGGGGCAGGACCATTTTCCCCGGAGTGGAGTGGGGGGAGGACACAGCCCTTTCCGGAGGGATGGGCCTTCCCCCCAGGGAGAGCCTCCCTTCGGCAATCCATTCGAGCACCTCTCCCCGGGAGGCCAGACCGGCCTTCGAGAGCCAGCGATCGGGAGTATGAATCATTTAAGGGGCTCCAGCAGAATGAAAAACGATCCCATCCACCCCAAAAGTGACGGCCGTCACAGTACGGAATCAAACATTTCTTTTTATATCAATATATTAGTGCCAAATAATATTTTTATTGACCTCAGACAAGTCTGATTCTATACTGAACCTGTCAATCGTTCCTGCCATCGAATCAGTATCGAAACAAACTTTCGCGGGGCCATGCACCCCGCCGGAAGCGCCGGAGTCCGGTCGGACTCACGGCTCGATGGAGGTTCGGACAGTTTTTTTCCACGGCGTCCGCATCATGACAGACGACAGAAACTGGCCGGCTCGGGAATGGATCAGCCATCCTCATCAGGAGGTTGCGCATTGAACTGGATGATTCATCAATCCGTGGCATGGTGCCTGAGTGCCCATCTTCTCTCTCCAACTGTCCCCTATTCGCACCTCATCACGCAAATTTCCTGCAGCCATCATATCGATCCCGTTCTTGTGGCGGGAATCGTCGCGCAGGAATCGCGCTTCGACCCACGTAAAAGTCGCGTGGAGGATCGGATTCACGATGTCTCGCTGGGTCTGATGCAGATAACAACACGAACCGCTCGTTGGATGGGGCTTCGCGGCTCGATCAAACAGCTCTATGAACCAGCCGTCAACCTGACCTACGGAGTCCGGTACCTGGCCTGGCTGCTCCAGAAACATCCTTATGGAGCCGATGCCGTGGCCGCCTACAATGCCGGAAAAGCCAGATGGCGCCATGGGGGATATGTCAACAGCCGAGGCTCGCACACCGTCGAACACTATGTGGTCCGGGTCGTCAGCTGGGCACGGCGCTTCCGGCTTCAGTCCCAACGCGAGGAACGGGAAATGGTCGCCCTCGAAAAACGTCGGGGCAAAGGGACACTAGTGTCCCACGACAACCGGCTTCTGGCTTGGCTTGACAGGGCTCCCGGCACCCTTTATCCGGATATTGGGCGATTGCCGAACTAGGTGTCGGTTCCGGTAGTTGAAGTAATGTTCCGCATTGACGATGACATCGTCGGCCCTGCCTGCAAGCTTTTTGTGCTGCAGAGACTTGTACAGGAGTGTCACGCCAGCTAGGACCACAAGACCGCCGATGGTCAGAGCAATCGCCCCCCTGACCGGATGGCGGATTCCAAGCCCGAGGGAGAGCGACACTCCTCCCAGCGCAATCACGATGGTCGACAGAAGAACGAGAACCAGAAGTGTCAAGGGACGACTCCTTTTGATCGGCGTGGCCTGGGACGGGGGATCCTCAGACATTCCCCCTTCCGGATTGATACACGGCTTAGGATAGACCGAATTTTTCAAAAGGGCAACGTGTTTCCGGGCGCAGCTGGCTGTGCCGCCTCTCACCCGGAACACTCTCCCTTGCCTTTGCAGTGCCCCCTTCCCGTTTTGCCGATTTTTCCGGACTTTTCCCGATACATTATCCTGTGCTATCCTCGAAAAAACTTGTTCCTTTTCCTTGGAGAAGGGAACATCCTCTTCCGATAAAGCCACGCAAGGAGGGACCCATGGACTTGAGAAAGACCTTTCCCAGAAGCCCGGTCGACAGGCTGCACGGCATCGACCATCTCAAGAGAATCATCGACAAGGCCCGGGCCCATAATGCCGGGACCCTCGGAGAATACACCTACAATTGCCCTCTCGACCAGGTCTTCCTGAAACACATCGGGATTTCCGCGGAGGACTTCGCTCGTCTCGTCCAGACTCATTCCTCGGATGAAACCATTTATGCCGAACTCTGGAAAAGATTTCCCAAAGCCCTTTCTCCCGAGGGGGTCGATGCCTTTAACGTCGCCTATGAATCGGCCGGACCCGACACTCCCGAAAAAAAGGCCTGGTTCGACTCCGTCCTCAAAGCCCTTGACCCTCTTCGGACAGACATCACCACCTGGGTCCGGCTCCTTGATCTTGAGGAAAAGCGCCCTGTCCCCCACCTTCAGTAAGCGGGAGGACTCTTTTTCGTCCCCCGACAATCCGGTCGGCCGGGGTCCATTCACTCTGCATTTTAACTCAAGGGAGCCTGCCCATGACTCATCGTTTCCCGCGCCAAGTGCTACTTGGTTCTCTCCTCGTTTTCTGGCTCGCCCTCCCGATCACCCTTATTTCTCCCCAGAACGCCTCTGCCGATACCGCCAATCCTTCGGGGTCTTCGCTCAAACTGAGTCTTCTCCCCCAGGTCCACCACTTCAAAAACGGGTTGACTCTCGTCACCGTCAATGATCCCTACAGCCCGACCCTGACCTTCCAGATCTGGTACAGGGTCGGGTCCAGGAACGAACACAGGGGGCGGACCGGAATCTCTCACTTCAACGAACACATGATGTTTACTGGGACAAAAAAGTTTCCCCACGGGAAGCTCGACACCCTCATCAATGGCGTAGGGGGTCACCTCAATGCCTTCACCGACTATGACTTCACTGCCTATTTCGAGAATGTGGCCCCGGACAAGATCGACCTTCCCCTGGCCATCGAGTCGGACCGCATGACCCATCTTCTTCTCTCCCCGGATCAGGTGGAACGGGAACGCAACATCGTCCTCGAAGAACGCCGGAACGACTATGACGACCCGACCCAGAAGCTTGTCGAAAAAGTCTATTCCACGGCCTACGCGGTCCACCCCTACCACAATCCCGTCATCGGGTGGGAAAAGGATATCCAGCACACCACCCGCAAGGATATCCTGAACTACTACCGGGCCCATTACATGCCGAACAATGCGACGATTGTCGTCGTCGGACCGGTCGACGATCGGACTCTTGTCAAAAAGGTCCGCACCTATTTCGGAGGCATTCCCCGAGGACACCTCGCCAAGTCCCGGATCCCCGCCGAACCAGCCCAGCACCACCTCCGTATGACCGTCGTCAGGAAACCCGCCATGCTCCCTATCACCATGATGGCCTTTCACGCTCCCAATTTCAGGAGCCGGGATGCCATGGCGCTCGTGGTTCTCGCCCAGGTTCTCTCGGGTGGGCGCACCTCTCTTCTGTATCAGGACATGATCTATCACCATCCTGTGGCGGTGGATGCCGAGGGCTCCTATGACCCGTTGACCCACGACCCGGGGCTTTTCTATTTTTACGCCCAGGGACTGCCGAAGACGTCTCCCCCGCTTCTCAGGAAAAGGCTTGACGCCGTCATCCGGAAAGTCAGGCAGACACGGGTCCCCGCGGACCTTCTCGAATCGGCCAAGAAGCAAATCCTGACCCAGTTCGTCATGAACCAGGAGTCGGCCTTTGGAATGGGGATGCTTCTCGGGATGATGTCCGCCGACAGGGTTCCCATGACCTATCTCACGGATTATGTCCGGAAGATTCAGAGCGTGACTGCCGACGACCTTCTTCGCGTCGCCCGGAAGTATCTCCGGAGCTCAAACGAGACGGTCGGGTACCTGTTTCCGACCGGACCCGTTCGGCATCCTTCCTTTTCTCGCCCTGGCCGGATCGTCCGATAGGATTTGAACGGACCCCTGAACGGACATTGACCCGGGAATCCCACGGGTGGGATTCCCTACGACAGGAGAACCACATGGCCCCATTGAAATCGCTTCCCATCGCCAGAACGCGCGCGGGAGTTCTTTTTTCTTCCCTTATTTTTCTCTCCGCGTGCGCCCATGCCCCCGCATCCGCTCCTTCCGCCGGAACCGAAAATAAAAAACCCGCCCAGGTCGCAGAATCCGTTTCGCAGTATCCCGTTCCTGCAATGCACACGTCCATTTATGCCACCACGCTTGCCAATGGACTCACGGTCTATGTGGTCCCCCGTCCCGACCTTCCCCTGATTTCCTTCCGCATCGGGATTCGGGCCGGATCCGCCGAAGACCCGGCCGGAAAAGGCGGGACTGCGGCTCTTGCGGCGAGCCTGTTGGGGAAAGGCACCAGGAATCATGACGCTCCCGCCATCTTCCGGATCGTCGACGGGACAGGCGGCTCCCTGGAAGCCTCCGCAGGGCGCGATTTCACGACCGTCTCGGGAGACAGCCTCTCCACGGAAACCCCCACTCTTCTCTCCCTCGCCTCGGAAATGGTCTCCAGCCCGACCTTCCCTCCACAGGAATTCGACCGGGAAAAGACAAGCAGCATGGCGTCCCTCATCGACGCGGAGAGCCACCCCGGGCCCAAGGGAACCAATCTTTTTTATCGACTGCTCTTTGGCCATGGGCCCTATGGACACCCTCCTTCCGGAACATCCGGATCCCTCAAGGGGATTTCCCGTGGCGATCTGTCGGACTTCGTGGCGGCGCACTACCGTCCGGACCGATCGCTTCTCGTTCTGGCCGGCGATTTGACCCCGAAGGAAGGACTGTCCCTGGCCCGGCAGTATTTCGGCCAATGGACCTCTCCTGAATTGGCCGCCCGTTCTTCTGCCCCTCCGAGGGCCTCAGCCTTCTCACCGAAACCGGGGGTCTTTCTCGTCGACAAACCGGAACTGCGGCAATCCACTGTTTTCTACGGAACCCCCGGCATTGCCCGTCAGGATCCCTCGTTCTATAACGCCCTCGTCTTCAATATGGTTCTCGGAGCCACCAACACCTCCACCCTGAACCGGGTCATCCGGCAAAAGATGGGGCTGGTCTACTACATCCACACGGGGCTCGACGCCGAACGGCATCCCGGTCCCTTTCTCGTCAACTTTCAGACCCATGCTCCAAATACCAAGAAAGTCCTCACGGCGATGGACAAGGTTCTCGCCGAGGCAGCCAATTCCCCCCCCTCTCCGGAAAAGGTGAAGGCGGTCAAGGACCAGCTGGTGGGAGGCTTCCCATTCCTGATGAACACCACCTCAAAGCTTGCCTCCCTTCTGCTCGTCGTCTGGAGCGACAACCTTGGGCTGACCTATTTCACCGATTATCCGGACCAGGTGAGCCGGGTCACTCCCGAATCGGCTCTGGCCGCCGGTCAGCACCTTCTTCGCGACAAGCCCTTCGTGACCGTCATTGTCGGACCACGCAAAACCCTGGAAAAGGCGGGAATCAAGGGTCAGTCTCCCCCTGCCTCATTCTGATCCAACCGGGGAGGGTCCTTTTGCGGGCCCTCCCCTCTCATCACAGCCCCATACCCACACAAAAACCCCGGGTGGGGTCATCAAGACATTTATACCCAAAAACATGGCGAGAAGGGGGTCTCCCAGGAGGGATTCTCGCGCCTATGGGCGGACTCGGCCGGGTTTCAGGATGGAAACGGCAAGGAGCGGTGCAGGAAGTCTAATTTGAGGAAAAGGAGTAGAGATAGCGCCAGGACACGGGGGTTTCGGGGTCTTCGACATTGAAGAGGACAGGGATGGTATGGCCTTTCTTGTCCTGCAGTTCAAAGACAACAAGATGATAGGCGACAAAGCGGACTTGGGAACGATGGGTGAGAGCGAGAGAACGCCCCTGCGCAACCATGGTGGGCAGAAGCGTTGAAAAATCCTTTATTCCCATCGCTGTGTTGACGGTATCGGACTCGAAGCTCCCGACGCCGGTCGATTTTTCCGAAGAGGATGGCGATGAGGAGGCGGAAGGGGGCGGAACGGAACGGACACCAGCCTTCATGAGAATCTTCATGTGGCGAAGCTGTCCCTGCAGGTTTCCGATCTGAATCTGTTCATAGGTCACGATGCCCGACGAGACAAGGAACAAAAAAAATGTTCCTCCGATCACCAGCCTTCGTTCATTCACGACCAATCCCCTTCCAGCCAGCTCTGAGCGAATTTACTTCTTCTTGTGACGGGACTGTCTTCGAAGCTTCTTGTATTTGTGTTTCCGGATCTTCTTGCGACGCTTTTTGATAACACTCGACATGCGCTCGTTTTCTCCCAGGCCCCCCCGGTCGTACCGGAAGGAGTCCTCTAACGCCTTGACCGTTTGATTGTCCCGACAAATGCCTTCGCGACACCGAATTGGAATGAACACAACAAGTGATGATCCTAACGCACTTTCATCTTAAAAATCAACGTTATTCCCGGCTCCCCTCCCTGGGAAGAACGAGAATTTCGCCCGGGCGGAGGCGATGCTCCCGTTCACGGGCCTGACGTTCCAGGGCGAAGGGATCCGAACGCAGGGAATTGACGCGGGCCTCGAGAACACGGACGCGTCCCTGGATCCGCCCGAGAGCCTGGCCTGCCTCCCGCTCCTTGAAGACATAAGAAACGAGAGGAAGAACACCCGTTGTGGCTGACAGGAGGGCTCCCCCCGTCCAGATCCAAAGCCCTGCCCCCACGATCCAGTAAAACCAGAGCTGGCCATTTCCCTTTTCCTGAATTCCTTTTCGAGGGGAGGCTCCCATGGGCGGCCTCTACTTCCGGCGGACCAGGGTCAGCCCGGCATACCGTCCCGTGTCTCCCAGCGCCTCCTCGATCCGGAGAAGCCGGTTGTACTTGGCCGTTCTTTCCCCCCGGGCCAGAGACCCGGTCTTGATCTGTCCGGCCCCTGTTGCGACCGCCAGATCCGCAATGAAGGTATCCTCGCTCTCCCCCGAACGATGGGAGATCATCGCTCCCATGCGATTGACGAGCGCCATGCGGGTCGTCTCGATCGTTTCACTCACGGTCCCGATCTGATTGAGCTTGACCAGGACGGCCGTCCCGGCACCGTTTCTGATCCCTTCGGCCAGGATGTCCGGATTGGTGACAAAGAGATCGTCTCCCACAAGCTGGACCCGGGAGCCGATTCGGGAGGTCATGGAGATCCAGCCGTCCCAGTCGTCTTCCGCCAGACCGTCCTCGATCGATACGACCGGATAGGTCGAGATCAGGTGGGCATAATAATCGACAAGTTCTTCCGATCCCAGCCTTTTCTTCCCGCCCTCCAGAAAATAGGACCCCTCTTTGTAGAACTCCGACGACGCCGCATCAAGGGCCAGGGAGACGTCGTCTCCCGGACGGTATCCGGCCTTTTCGATCGCCATCAGGAGAAGGTCGAACGCCTCATCGTGGGAGGCGAGGGACGGAGCGAATCCCCCTTCGTCCCCCACGAGCGTCGTCAATCCCCGCGACTTCAGGACCCCTTTCAGGGAGGCAAAGACCTCGGCCCCCATTCGCAGAGCCTCCGAAAAACTCTCCGCTCCGTGGGGAACGATCATGAACTCCTGAAAGTCGAGGTTGTTGTCCGCATGGGCGCCTCCGTTGATCACGTTCATGAAGGGGGTGGGAAGCGTCCGGACAAGCCCTCCCCCCAGCCAACGGTAGAGCTCGAGATCCCTCTCTGCCGCGGCGGCCCGGGCGACCGCCATGGAGACGCCCAGCATGGCGTTTGCTCCGAGGACCGACTTGTTTTCGCTCCCATCGAGAGAGATCAGGGTTTCGTCGATCAGCACCTGGTCTTCGGCGGGAAGCCCCTCAAGGGTGTCACGGATGATTCCCGAAATGTTGTCGATCGCCTTTCGGACCCCCTTGCCTCCGAACCTTTCGGGATCGTGATCCCGAAGCTCGAGGGCCTCTTTGGCGCCGGTCGACGCTCCCGATGGAACGATCGCCTGACCGGAGGCTCCCGAAGCGAGGGTCACCTCCACTTCGACGGTGGGATTCCCCCGGGAGTCGAGCACCTCCCGGCCATGGATACGGTCGATCTCACTCATTCATCACTCCCTTCGCAAATCGTTCTTGGTAACGCTCCATCGAGAGCGGGATCTCCCCGGAAAAATTCCGGTCTTCAAAATGATTGTGGCAATAGGCGCATTCGTGGGATCTGGCGTCAAAATTCTTGTGCGCCGCACGAAGATAGCCATGAACATGGCATTTGATGCAATTGTCGTTCGGGACGATCCCCGGCGCATAGTCGCGAGCCGGACGGGGATGTCCCAGAAAATGCTTATTGAGCTCGACGATCCCCGTCATCTGGGCCGAAAGAGCCCCGAGAACCCCTGCGCCCGAATGGCAGTCGATGCAGCGTCCATGATGCTTGGCCGCCCCCGAATCTCGCCAGGTTTTTCCGAAAAAAGCCATTTCATGGCAGGAGAGACAGAAACCCGGGCGATCCTCCAGCCACCGTCCGCCAAGGGAAGCAAACGATCCCGCCAGGATCATCGCGGAAACAATCCACAGGACGGCAACCGGATGGGGCTTTCGAACCATGGTCTCTCCGGCGGTGAAGGAATCGGCCTCTGGAATGGATCAACCGGTCGAACCCGGTCCCATTTTGAAGGAAACAAGGCGTTTTGACCAGTGCCATTTACCGGTCGCCGACCACCCCCCCTCCCCGACAAAGCCGACCCCTTTGGCATAATATTCGTAAAGGTACTGGGTCGAACGCCGGCTGATCAGATCGTAGGTCAGTTTTCTCCGGACAACCCAGCAGACGAAGGTCCCGGCCGGAAGGGTGATCCGGACCTTGCCCCAGACCCGGTCGTGGATCGTGTTCTGCCCATCCTCCCCATCCCAGCCGTCCCCTTTTTTGAAGGGAAGATGCGCCCGGACAAGCGGGGGGTGGTAATGAAAAACAGCCTTCGAAAAGGCCGAGGTGCTGGTCAGCTTGGCGTAGTTCCCGGTCGCCGGATCATAGGAAAATGTGGAGACGATCGTCT
Source organism: Nitrospirota bacterium (assembly GCA_021802325.1). The sequence continues at coordinate 408 of JAKAAM010000007.1, read as the reverse complement.
TCGGCGGAAAATTCAGGTAGCCGATCTTCCTGACGACCTCTAGAGTCCGGGGTGCGGCCGGGAGGCCGGGCAAGGGCCGAATCGATTCCTGGATCCGGATCTTGCCACCCAGACCCTCATAGACCTTTTCCATGGGAGCGAAGGGAAGATAGGCGAAGGGATCCTGCGCAGCCATTGCGGGGGAAGCGGCAAAATAGGTTCCCAGCGCGAACAAGGCACACAAAAGACGCATCAAACTACCCTTTCAGCTTGTCCCGAAGAATTTCGTTGACCTTTTCCGGATTGGCCTTTCCCCGTGATTTCTTCATCACCGCCCCGACGAAAAATCCGAACAGGCGATCCTTCCCCCCCCGGTAGGCCGCGACTTCCGCGGGATTCTCGGCCAAGACGCCTTCCACGAGACGCCCC